>NZ_AFWD01000096.1:0-2902 GCF_000222565.1 Vibrio sp. N418 | reverse complement strand
GAAATATAGGCAAAAAATGAGTGCGAATTTTGAAAATGACGTCTATGAATGGGGTAGAAGCCTCATAGAAAAAGTTGGCTATAAAGCTAACAAAGATTCATTTGTAACTCTTACAAATGTATTCACATTAAGCCGAATGTTTATTTCGCCAATACCCAGAAGAGTTCATGTTTCTGAAAACTTTACTGCTCCAAAAAATTATGATGCGGTAATTAAACAGATCATCCATGATTTAAACGTTGGACATAATGTGAACGCTAGATTGTCTAGACGAATTAGAGACAAGAAAGTGTATACAGATCGTATGCTCGCTGATTGGGGAATTCATCATTTGCATCTTGGCGAAGAATTTATCAGCAAAGGGAAAAATCAGGGGCTGATTGAAGGGAATAAAGAAATATTGTTTGTTTGGGTGACAAACAACGATGCTTATTTGATTGGTATTTTTGACCATGACTCATGGACTAAAACTCAGGTGTTGGAAATAGTACATGACAATTGGTATCACTTGCTGAAACCTTATGAATCGCCAAGGGATGTTAGATC
Organism: Vibrio sp. N418; assembly: GCF_000222565.1. Taxonomy (NCBI): domain Bacteria; kingdom Pseudomonadati; phylum Pseudomonadota; class Gammaproteobacteria; order Vibrionales; family Vibrionaceae; genus Vibrio; species Vibrio sp. N418. Next base: position 2,356 of record NZ_AFWD01000096.1, on the reverse strand, counting down.
AACTATTGAAGTCACCGATCTTGACCGTTTGGAGTTAAGGAATGCATGCATCAATACACCCGTGCTAGTGCGTGGTTTTTTTTATATGGGGCTTGGTGGTGGTTTAACTTGCAGGAATATTGGCAGTAATGATGTTCTCAAGGCGAATACTGTACTCAGGGCTTCGGACGATTTAGCTGAGTGGGTTAAGAATAACTACTCAACTCTAGAAAGTTACATGTCGGGTGCGGGAATTGACTTCGCTAGTGAAACACTAGAATTTGATGTGTCAAAGTTTGTTATATCCGCTATGTATACAATCAACTGTAAGCCTAGTAATTATCGAATTCACATACAGTCGCAGCATGAACCTTACACTTTGGTACCACATGGCTTTGAAGCAGTAATTGAGCCATCTGCTGAAAAGCGAGAAATACAGGATCATAGACCAATTAAAGGCTTGCTAATAGAGTGTGGGTAAATATTTCTAACAAAGCGTTTAAGACGGATTCCCAACGCTTGGCATTTTCGGCTTACTTTAAGTTAAGTGTTTATGTCACAATGGGTTAGGTATGATGGTTGCGTTGCTCACCACTTAACGCGGCGTTATGTTTTAACGAGATTTCAATGGCTTAAATGCCTTTGAATCGTTCTTTGTCCCTTTGGCTATTCGTTGGGAGTAGACTCAGCAAATCGCCATTGTCGCCCAGTTTTTAAACCACTCAGCGCGTAAAACATGCGAAGGTTCGCGGGTTGCTTCATTCGAGTTGTCGGGTGGTTTGGTCGCCTTGTTTCTCTGGCTTAAAGTCGCTTTAGGCATATTTCCCAATCAGCCAATAACCTTGGCAGTTGCCTCGGCAAATTGCCATTGTTCTGCGCTGTTGTTGCTAAGAAAGGGCGCTTGTTGAGGCTTGATCGAGTTGCCTCATTAGCAGGGAAGTGGGCTTACTTGTTTTTGGTTTGGCGCATCTGCCGCTCAAGTGAGTCTGAGCTTGTGATTTGGTTCAGAAAACTAGGTCAATACTTCAGTTCTTTGCCAAGTAAATCAACGAATTGTGCTAAAACATAACAAAGCATTTAAGACGGATTCTCAACGCTTGGCGGTTTCAGCCTAGGTCAGCTTCAGTGTTAAATGTGGCAAGGTTTAAGGCATGGTGGTTGCGTTGTTCACCACTTAATGCGGCGTTATGTGAATGGAGGTCAAAATGTCTTCTGTACCAAGAAATAAGGATGAATTGGAGCTTGCTATAAAGTCGATATTTCCGAAACTTATGGCTGATTATCGTTTAACTCCAGAAAGTAACGTTCGCAAACCAGGTGTAGAGGGAAACGTCAAAGGTACCCTCATTAGCGTTAGTGATACGGTGGCTTATTTGATCGGTTGGGGGAAGCTCGTACTGAAATGGTATCGCTTGAAATCTCAAAATCAAAATGTAGATTTTCCGGAAACAGGCTACAAATGGAATCAATTGGGCTTGCTCGCTGAAAGCTTCCACGATGAGTATCGTAGCTGGAAATACGATGATTTACTTATAGAACTCGAGTCTACGGTATATGAAATACAGTTACTTATTTCAAGCTTAAGTGACCATGAGTTGTATGGTGTAGCGTGGTATGAGCAATGGACTTTGGGACGCATGATTCAGTTTAATACATCATCGCCTATGAAAAACATGCGTACAAAAGTTAGGCGCTTCAATCGAGAATTCACATAACAAAGCGTTTAAGACGGATTCCCAACGCTCAGCATTTTCGGCTTACTTTGAGTTAAGTGTTTATGTCACAATGGTTTAGGCTAGGTGGTAGGCGTTGCTCACCACTTAACGCGGCGTTATGTTTTAATGGAATTTCAATGGCTTAAATGCCTTTGAGTCGTTCTTTTTCCCTTTAGCCATGCGCTGGGAGTAGACTCAGCAAATCACTATTATCGTTCCTTTCTTAAATCACTTAACCCGTAAAACATGCCAATGTTCGCGGGTTGCTTCATTCGAATTTTCGGGTGGTTCGGTAGTCAGGTTCTTCTGGCTCAAAGTCGCTTTGGGCATATTTCCCAATCAGCCAATAACCTTGGCAGTTGAGTCGGCAAATTGCCATTGTTCTGCTCTGCTTTTGCTAAGAAAGGGCGCTTGTTGAGGCTTGGTTGAGTTGCCTCATTGTCAGGGAAGTGGGCTTACTCGTTGTTGGTTTGGCACATCTGCCGGTCAAGCTAGTGCTAGGTTGTGATTTAGTTCAGAAAACTAGGTCTACACTTCAGTTCTTTGCCAAGTAAATCAACGAATTGTGCTAAAACATAACAAAGCATTTAAGACGGATTCTCAACGCTTGGCGATTTCAGCCTAGGTCAGCTTCAGTGCTAAATGTGGCAAGGTTTAGGTTT
>NZ_AFWD01000097.1:0-523 GCF_000222565.1 Vibrio sp. N418 | reverse complement strand
GGTTGGCGTTGCTCACCACTTAACGCGGCGTTATACCACAAGGAGTAATAAGTGATTGTAGTTGCACGTTTTTCTTTTCCTCACGAAGCTCATATTGCGAAAGCAAGCCTAGAGAGCGCGGGAATCGAGAGTCATATCGCTGACGAGCACACGGTGAATACACAGTGGTTGTACTCAAACGCGATAGGTGGTGTTCGGCTAATGGTTGCAGAAGTTGACGCAGATGATGCGACTCAAATACTGAATAGCGACTTCTCAGAGTCATTGGAACATGGTGTTATTGCTGATAACGCACAGGACGTGTGTCCAAATTGTGGTAGTAAGGATTTATCCGCACATACCAAAGGTAAGCGACCAGCATTCTTAGTGTTTATTTTACTCGGATTTCCATTGTTCTTTTATAAGCATGGGTATAAATGTAATCAGTGTGGTGAGTTCAGTGAAACACTTTGAGCCGTGGTATAACAAAGCGTTTAAGACGGATTCCCAACGCTTTGCGTTTTCGGCTTACTTCGGTTTAAGT
>NZ_AFWD01000098.1:0-123531 GCF_000222565.1 Vibrio sp. N418 | reverse complement strand
GTTTTCAATCAATGCAATTCTTTGCTTGGAATTGCCTTTCAATTCTCGCATCTAAAATCTCGGAGCAAAGCGTTCTCGCTAGTCTCGATTCTCAAATCTCTAAGCGCAGCGTTCTCTATCGTTCTCTATCGATCAAAAAGGGCTGACGATCATCGCCAACCCTTCGGTTATTCATCAGTCTGTGGAACATATTCTCGAAGCGGAGCGTTCTCGCCTCTCAAATTTTTATTTGTCCGTATGGAACTGCTCACACGCCATCATGGTGTTTTCAATTAGGCTCGCAACTGTCATCGGGCCAACACCACCTGGAACAGGGGTAATGAAGCTTGCGTGCTCTTTGGCTTTAGCATATTCCACATCACCAACCAGCTTGCCGCTATCTAAACGGTTAATACCAACATCAATTACCACCGCGCCTTTCTTAATCCAGTCACCCGGAATAAAGTTAGGCTTACCAACAGCAACCACAACCACGTCAGCTTGACGTACATGGCCTTCTAAATCTTTAGTGAAGCGATGGCATGTTGTGGTGGTACAGCCAGCCAAAAGTAGCTCTAGCGTCATTGGGCGGCCAACAATGTTAGAAGCTCCAACGATAACCGCATGTTTACCACGCATCTCGATGTTGTAGCGCTCCATCAGAGTGATAATGCCTTTCGGTGTGCATGAACGTAGCTTTGGAATGCGTTGAGCTAAACGACCGACATTGTATGGGTGGAAACCATCAACATCTTTTTCTGGGTGGATTCGCTCTAACACATGTGTGGTGTCAATACCGGCCGGTAAGGGCAGCTGTACAAGAATGCCGTCAATCGTGTCATCGCCATTCAATTCATCGATCAAGCTTAGTAAGTCTTGTTCATTGGTTGTGGCGGGTAAATCGAATGACTTTGAAACAAAGCCAACTTCTTCACAAGCGCGACGCTTGCTGCCTACATACACCTGTGATGCGGGATCTTCACCCACAAGAACCACAGCCAAACCTGGTGCACGTAAACCCGCTTCCTTGCGCGCTTTCACTCGTGCAGCAACTTCAGATCGCACAGTTTGCGATATCAACTTCCCATCAATGTTTTGAGCTGTCATGACTTTCCTTCAGAAATAGAATGGCGAGTAATACGCGGGGTATTGTCGCAAAAAATTTGACGAACATCTATAAGCAAACGTTTGCTTCGTGGTGTTTTTAATCATAGCCCTCAGTGCTGCCCTTTTTTTAAGCATTCAGATCAGAATGTTACTAAAAGGTCTTGTGTTGCGCGTTCTAACTCGTATAATCCTGCCCTGTAGCGCGCCCTTAGCTCAGCTGGATAGAGCACGTCCCTTCTAAGGATGTGGTCGCAGGTTCGAATCCTGCAGGGCGTGCCATTTATTCTAGAAAGCCCCGATAACTCAATGAGTTGTCGGGGCTTTTGCGATCTGCTGGCGCCGTATCTTCAATTTTGCAGCTATTAGCATGAGCATTAGTTGTCCACAACAGTGCAATGAGGCATACACTAGACCATTTATTCACAATATTGCGCCTCTGCAGGAAGAAGAACACTGGACGACCCATCTTGTAGGTGATTGTACGCTATAAAGTTCATAGTGCGGGCTTTGGTGTTGTAGGTGAGCGCTGTCAGTGTTTTGGCGATGTTTATGCTGTCATCGATATCGATACCAACAAAATCTTGGCAAGCAATGACTTTCAAGAATCCATCACTCATTCGCCATGCTTTCACCACGTTTTCATCACTGTCGTCACTCCAGTCGTGATACAAGTTTATTTGGAATTGGCGAGCATTTTGTTTTATTGCATTACGCACCGGATCGGTGACTTGCAAAAGGTTGATGAAATTTTCAATGTCATCGCGTATGCCGTTGTTGTCCTCATCCGGCCCTGTGAGTGAATCGCTGCGATCGAGGGTGTGTTTAAATCGGTCATACAGCACTTTAAATTGGTCATCAATGGTAGGTTGTTCTTTGAGTGTTTGAGTTAATTCCGATGTATCAGTTGGCGTTGATGGTGCTGACTCTGAGCTGGAAGTTTTGCATCCAGAAAGGGTAAGAATAAATAAACTGGCGATTATTAGTTTCATTATTGGGTGTTTGGTGAATAATTGACCACCTTAGTATCTGTCTCGCCAAATTACACACAATTACAACAATCAGTTAATGCGATGCTTATTGTGCATAGGTGGCCTGTAAGTGCAATTTGTCTCATCGCTAGATCCCTTCTGCCCAAAAACGTTCTGAGAACGAAGGGGCACAACTTACTTTGCCTCTAATTTACCAAGGTTATCTAACCAACGAGTTCTTCAATCTCCTCTAGCTTATTCAGTAGGCTTTGTTTCCTAAATCAGGGAACTAAATCATTAACTTACTATCTGATCAGCTAAGTTCACTCAAATACTTAGACCAATGGCCAAGCCTCGCTACAAAGCAACCAACTGGAAACACTATAACCAAGCTTTAATTAATCGAGTTTCACTGACATGTTGGATTGACGAAGATGCAATCCAACATCTAGCCATTGATGCTACAGGGTTGAAGGTCTATGGCGAAGGGGAGTGGAAAGTCAAAAAGCATGGCACTGACGGGAAGCGTCATTAATCAGAGTGATGTTATTGGCGATCACTCAACATCAATAAAGTAAGTCGATTGTGCTGATGGATTCAAGTAGTGATACTGATCGAGAGTGAGCTCTTTACTGTCCAAGACATTGGTGATGCTCAAACCAAATTCAGCAATATTGATGATGGCTGCTTGGGTGCGAGGCACATTTTGATCATAGATCAATATGTATGGGCTTAGGCGCGTCTCTTTGTTGGTGGAAATAACGACCCCAATTTGATGGTCAGAGAGCTCAACAATGGTGCCTGGCGGATAAACGCCGACAACGCTAATTAACGCCATAATGTCTTTTACATCATGTTGCCCACGGCACTTATTGTATAAGTAGGTCAATGCACTATGGGGGCTATGTTGGCTGTTTACGCCATTACATAGTTTGTCATAAGCATTGGCTAAAATGAGCACGCGTGAGAGTTGATGGATTTCATCTAAGCTCAAACTATTTGGATAGCCGGAACCGTCGTTGAGCTCATGATGTTGCCCAATTAATTTTAAAGCGGCTTCAGGGAATTTCGGGATCTTTGCGCAAATTTTTAGGCTTTTCTCTAAATGAGAAGCGAGCCGCTGGCGATCATCTTCTGCCAGTGGTTCTGGTTTAGACAGCAAACTCATCGGCAACTGACTTTTGCCAATATCGTGATACAACGCAGAGAAGGCCGCTAACTGACATTGCTTGGGGTTAAACCCTTTTGCTTGGCAGATCAAAACCGATAACAACGACACGTTGAGCGAATGGTAATGCAATCGGCTGTAGCCTACAGAATCATTCATTAAATGAATTGCACTGCCGCTCTCGGTATCAATGTTTTTGTAGAGAAAGTTTACTATTGATAACGATTGGTTGATGCTGGGATTTGCACTTAGCTTATCAAGATCAAAAAGGTCTTGAACATCATTAAGCGTGCTGGCAAAGGCCTCTTTAGAGCGATGAATACGGTCTTCAATGGCGGCAAACTGCTTGCAACTGTCTTGCTTTTTAAGCCACATTTGGTCGAGTGCATCTTCTGCAACAGATTCGAGTAAATGCTCATGGCATACCTGTTCTGTTGGAGGGGGATTGCTTGGTTGATCTACCACATCTTGAACATCACTTTTCAGTGCATTAATCGTGATGGTTTTTAGCCCAAGCTGCTTGATGATATTGAGCTGCTCATCACTTTTGATTTTAAAAGAATTGAGTAAGAAAGGGTGCTGGCCCCATTTGAGTGGTAGATAAATATAATGGCCGACACGCAGCTGCTGTACATCAAGTCTTACTTTCATACTCATTCATATCAAAATTAACTGCAATACCTTATTCGCACGAATGCTTGGTATTTTATTTCAGCCTGACTCTACTCCGGAGTCCGGGACTTTTCTATCTTATTTCAGCGGAAAGTTGATGTTGGTGAGCACTATTGCTCATTGCTTAAACCATGCGATGAAATTGAAGCTCAATTTTAACTTAACTGATTGAAAATCAGTCTATTTGGTTGTTGGGTTGAGTTCGTGGGGCTGTTTTGGAGAAAGTGTTTTTGAGACGAAAAGTTTTTGATATGGAGCGAATGAAACGGCTCGGGGAGTGGCTAATGAAATAAGGTGCTCTCGCGATAAACTGAACCTAATGTCATCAACATCAGGTTCAGTTTTGAAAGTTTACTTAGTATGAAAAATTTGCTCGGTTTTTAGAGAGGTCAACGAGCGAATTTGGCGCCAGACGTAGTAAAAGATACCGAACATCATCAGCATGCTAGGGATGGCGATGATCGGGTAGCTGTATAGGGTTAGCTTACCTAACTCCTCATTAAATGCCGTTGTTCCCGCAGGACTGGTGACAATCCAAGTGGCAAGGAAATAGTTCATCGCAGAAGAAAAAGCGAAGGTGCTCGCAAACAGGTAGTTTGATGATACAAGGCAACGGTCGAAAGCAGCTTTACCCCCATTTTGTTGCAAGCGTTCATTAATGAGAGAAAGGTTTAAGATGGTGTCATTAAGGATCATCTTCTGCATGAACGGGTAACGAGTAAAGGTTGAACCTAGAACGGCCAAGCCAATTAGACCCGGAATTAAGGCTTCTTTAAGTGCTAACCAACGTGTATCGAGTTCTAGCAAGCCAATACCACCGGTCAATAAAACGCTGACAAAGCCAAGCGCGGCGATAAAGTTAAACTTCTTGTTGCGGATGAGATCCATGCCACCGTAAACAACGGGGAAAAGCAACGCGACGACAAGTGCCATTGCGGTGCCTAGGTGTTCATCGCCACTAAATTTCATTAAGATAAATGAAGGGATGAAGACGTTAAAGAGGATCTCGAAGAGAGGATTCGACTTTTTCGCGGTCGTGTTATTCATAATTTCCTACTGACTTTACTCTGTCGGCTGCGATTTCAATTCGAGACGAAGTGTCAATTGCCTAGCATCAGATGTAAAGCATTAAAGCGTCGAGTTATGTAACGACTTATGATACTGGTCACGTTTTGGCCTCTCAAAATGAGTAATAGGAAGCCGCCAAGTTTAAATGTCTATCATTCATCTAGGAGCATGTCGGTAGAGATAGTATTTTGCAAAAAAACGCGCATAATCTGGCTATAGAAACCTCAAAGAAGATATTTACTATGACTAACTTTCAATACTACTTTCAGAAACTACCTTGCTTTGGCTGTAAAAAAACGCAAGTGAACGTTGATCTTGGCTGGCTAACGGCAACGATGAAAGAAGATGTTTTAGCACAACTTTCTACGATCATTGCTGAAGGCAACATTGAAGCGGATCTTTCCGTAAACGTGACGTGCACGGCTGCGGAAGCGCGTGATTATCTATTGCTGAATTTCTACGGTTACTCGGAAGAAGAGCTGGATGGCCAGATTGAAGCTGACGATGAGAAAGAAGTCGCAGATGAAATCGCCGAGCTATTGGCTGATGGTAATACTGTTGCTGTATTTGAGCATGACATTGCACTACAAAGCTGTACTGAGTGTGGTATTGAAGATGATGAGTCTATTGAAGAGTAATCGCTTTTCTTCAATGATGTAGCAAGCTTCGATAAAGACTGCTTGTAAACATCGCTCAAGATAATAAGGGCTGATGAGAACGTTCTCATCAGCCCTTGTGCATTTTAAGTTCGCTACTTGTGGCAATGATTTGTTGTTATCTCAACGATTCAATCGCCTTAATCAGCCCTTCAAGTCCTTGCTCCACTTTACTACGCTGACAGCCGACGTTAAAACGCAAATGGTTGCGCCCTAATGGACCATAGGCGTCACCGCGCATGATGGCGATCTTATGATCGTGGATCAGAGCGTGTTGCAGTGCATCCATATCAATTCCTAATGGCGTCAGATCGATCCATGCGAGGTATGTGCCTTGTGGCGGGCAGAAATTCAGTTGCGGAAACGTTTGGTTGAGACGTTCAGCAACCCACTCAAGGTTCTGGCCTAAATACTCTTTGAGTTCACCAAGCCAAGGTGCCCCTTCGCGATAAGCGCTCATCGTGGCAATCACGCCAAAAATAGACGGCGAGGACAAGCCATCGGTCAGTTTGAGGATCTCTAAATACGCTTGCTTGGTCTGCTCACAACCAATCGTGGCATAAGCGCCACTTAGCGCAGGGACGTTAAATGATTTTGAGGCTGAGCTCACTAGCGCCCATCGGTTATCTTGCGCTACTTTTGTCCAAGGAGTGTAAGGCTCAAAGCAAATATCCATGTGGATGTCATCACTGATCACACAGAGTTTATGCCGTTGGGTAATCTCAGCTATTTTGCTCAGTTCTTCTTGGGTCCAAACTTTTCCAGTCGGGTTGTGTGGGTTACACAGCAATAAAATTGTGCAGTTAGGATCGGCCGCTTGTTGTTCCAGCAGTGACCAATTGATCTGATAGTCACTGCGTTGTGCATCTTGTGCTGAACGGGGGATGGCTTGCAGCGGGCTCGGTATCGCGATGCGCTCTGCGCTCTCTATGATCGGCTTGAAGGCATCATAGGCAGGATCAAAATAGAGTATGCCATCACCGGGTTTGGACCAAAGCTGAATCAGACGAGAGATGATGTACATGACCGACGGACCATACACCAAACTCTCTTCATTTAGCTCTGTTTGATATTGGCTGGTAAACCAGTGACAAATGGACTGTTTAAAATCGGCATGATTCCAGCGACTGTAGCCAAAAATACCATGATCTAGTCGTTGCTGTAGCGCTTCGGTGATGCAAGGGGCGGAGGCAAAATCCATATCAGAAATGGTGAAAGGCAATAGATCTGAAAAACCAAAGCGGTCGCCAACATAATCCCACTGCGTAGAGTAAGTATTGAGGCGGTTAGTGGGGGCTGAAAAATCAAAACTCATCGAGCAGTTCCTAAGCAAGGAAGGGGAGAAAGACGCGACGACTTTCATCGCCGCGCCAGCATTACTGCAGGAGCAATAACTCTCGGGGGGGGAAGAGAGTTATTTGTTCAGCAACGCTTGTTCTAAACGGTGTAAACGACGATTTTGTTCAATCATTTTACGAATCAGTTCGCGTTCAGAGAGTGTCGTCATTAGATGATCTTGGGCGTGAACCATGATCATACTCACCACGATTTTCTCACCACAAATTTCTTGACGGATCAGATCAGTTTGCACCGCGTGGGCTTTGCGAACACTGACGTTGCATTGCTCCATCATGGCATCTACTTCGTCAAATTTGCCTTCTTCTGACAGCGATAAAGCCTCATAAGCATAACCCTTCGCTTCGCCTGAATAACTCACGATAGAGATTATGATTTTTTCAAAATCTTCATTCATTTCTTGGGTGTTGCCCATGGGATGTTCCTTGGATTTGATTGATTTCGTTTGATGTATTCACACTATCAGACGCCCGAAAAAAAGCGATGAAACTTGATTTCACAGATTTAGTGAAATCAAGTTTCGTTGACGAAATTAGGCAGATGGCTGTTAATTGAGCCGTAATTTAATACGAATCTGATATACGAATAGAAAGGAAATAATGATGAAGATTTTACTAGTTTGTGCTGGTGGCTTTTCAACCACAATGATGATGGAAGAAATTAAAAAAACGATCAACGGCAGTCAAAAACTGAATTTGGAAGACTTCACGTTAGAGGCTATTTCTGTCGATCGACTAGCAGAAAAAATTAACAATTTTGAAGTGATTCTTGTTGGCCCTCAATTGAGCCATAAATATAAAGCGATTGAAGCATCTGCATTAGAAAACAATAAGCCTTCGGTACTGCTTTCAGCTGAAATTTACGGTGCTATGGATGGTGCAACGGTACTAAAACAAGCACTTCTTGCACACAAAAAGCATCAAATGAGTCTAACGGACTAAGTTTCACGCCTCTCCCTACATAAGTGCGTGATTACCAGTACCCATTATAATAATGAACAAAGGTTATTTATATGAGCCTGTTTGCTTCTTTTGAAAAACTGTTGAGTAGCATATTGCTACCAATTGCAGAAAAAATAGATAAGCAAGTCCATCTGAGTGCAGTAAAAAAAGGTATGGTCGTATTGACGCCTATATTGCTGCTTGGCTCGATGGCATATCCATTAAAAGCACTGAAGAACGTATTTTCTGATTCAGCTGCGGTACAAGAATGGTTTATTAATAATACTTACCTGATCGATCTGTTAATCAAGTTTTCACTTGGCTTTATTGCAATATATACCGTTATTGCCATCGCTTACTTCTTGAGCGAAGGGTATAAAATATACACCGTTGGCGCGATCGCCTTATCGCTCTTCTCCTATCTGATATTGACCACTACGGTTAACCCTGATGGTTCGCTCGATATTCGCTTCTTTGACTCAAAAGGTCTGTTTACAGCGATATTTGTGGCGATTGCCAGTGTGGAAATATATCGGTTCTTTACTGAGAGAAAGCTGGTGATCAGAATGCCTGAAGGCGTGCCAGACTTTGTTTCTAGCTCGTTTGAATTGATCACGCCGACGGCATTTATTGCTGTGCTGTTTATCTCAATCCGCTACTTTGTTGCTGATTTCACTGGTGGTTTATTAGTACCAGAAATCTTGATGGAAGTGTTAGCGCCAGTGGTTGGTAGCCTAGATAACTTGTGGGTTGTGTGGTTTGTGATCATGCTGCGCTTGTTGTTCTGGTTCTTTGGTATTCACTCGGCAGTGCTTAGCCCAATCCTATCTCCTATTTTTGTTCAATATCTGTCAGAAAACATTGCAGCGAAAACATTAGCAGAGGAACTGCCTCACTTTGTGACTGGTGGTACTTTCTCAGCCTTTGTGAACTTTACCGGTTCCGGTGTGACACTAGGTTTAGTCATCGCGATGATGATTGCCAAAACGCAACGTTATCGAAAAGTGGGTCAGGTTTCTTTGGTGCCGAGTCTATTTGGTATTAACGAACCGGTGCTATTTGGTGCACCAATCATCTTAAACCCGATTCTATTTATTCCGTTTGTTTTTGGTGGCTCGCTTATCGGTATCTTCCCACTAGTACTGATGAAATATGGCTTCCTAGCAAAACCGTTCTTTGATCCACCGTATCTACCATTGTTCTTTGAAGGTTATTTAACCGCTTTTGACTGGAGAACACCGTTTGTTCAGGTGGTGCAGATTATGGCTTCTTTCTGTGTTTACTATCCGTTCTTCCGAATTATGGATAAACAAGAAATGATCCGTGAAGCGCAAGTTGAAGCGGAAAAAGAGAAAAAGTCGGTCTTCAGCAAGAAAGATGATGAGTTGCTCGATGAACTGGGACTCGATTTCTAACCCAGCTCGATAACTAACTTAGCTCGATAGCAAACCAATCTGATCTCAATGATGCTCTATCTGCGAGATCAGATTCTTTCTAAGCGGGGAGATGCGAATGCCTACATTCAGTCTAAAGCCGTACCAAGCACAGTTTGATGCGTTGCTGGTAAGCGATAACAATCACAAGCGTTACTTGAGTGGCTTTACCGGTAGTGGTGGTCACTTATTGCTGACCCAAACGGGCGCCGAGTTACTGGTTGCTGGTAAATATTGGCATCAAGTCGCGGAACAAAGTCCACATTGCTACCGAGAGTGTACCGATGACGCAGGTTGGTTACCAACCTTGCAACAGAGGCTGGATTTTCACGGTATTGAACGGTTGGGATTTGAATCACACGCGCTGAGTTATCAAGACTTCGAGTTATTGCAGCAAGGGTTATCTCAGCAACTAGTGCCAACGAGTGATGTCATTGCACCTTTGCGACGTTGTAAATCGAAGCAAGAGATTCGTTTGATCGCAAAAGCGTGTGAGATCACTGAAGCTGCAATTGAGCTTGCGTTGGCCGATTTTCATCTCGGGATGAGTGAGCACCAATTAGCGGCGCATCTTGAGTTTCATGCGCGCATGCTCGGGGCTGACAGCATTGATTTTTTGATTGTCGTCTCAGGAGAACGTGGCGCATTGCCTCATGGCCGCCCGTCAGATCGCCTTATTGCTGATGGTGAACTGGTCACCATTGATTTTGGCGTGGTGTATCAGGGTTACCATTCAGATGTTACGCGCACTTTCTGTATCGGCGCGATTTCTTCTCAGTTACACGATTTATTTACCGCTGTGCATAACGCGCAACGGTTGGGTGTTGAGATGCTTCGTCCCGGCATTCGTGCTGCCGCTGTTGATGAAGCTGTGCGGCACTATCTCACTCAGCTTGGCTATGGTGAGGCGTTTTGCCATGGCCTTGGCCATGGTGTGGGGTTGCAAGGGCACGAGTACCCGCTATTAACCGCAAGTAGCAACGCGCGACTTGAAGCGGGGATGGTGTTAACCATCGAACCAGGCGTTTACCTACAAGGTGTCGGTGGCGCGCGCGTGGAAGACACGCTGGTGATCACTGAAAATGGCTGTGAAAGCTTGACCAAGTTGCCGCGAAAATTACGCGATATTAGCAAAATATCTTGAATTAGCTGTGGTATAGCACAAATCGGCATGAATAAGCCGGGAGTATTAACAATGACAGATTTTAGTTTGTTGGCTCAACTTAATAATGCTCATGGTCCTTCTGGACGGGAAGATGAAGTGAGAAAAGTGATTTGTGATGCGCTTGCGCCGATCGCAGATGAGATAACGTTTGACGGTCTAGGCAGTGTGATTGCTCGCCTTAACCGCCATGCAACCGGTCCTAAGGTAGCAGTTGTCGCACACATGGATGAAGTGGGTTTTTTGATCCGTGAAATTCGCCCAGATGGTCTATTGAAAGTCTTTAAGCTTGGCGGGATTGACCCTGCTGTTGCGATCAATAGTGAGCTCGAAATCAAAACGCGCAGTGGTCAAAAATACACAGGCTTAGTCTGGAGTAATAAAGCGGCCGCGGAATTAACGATTGATGATTTGTGGGTCGATGTTGGTGCGAGCAACGCCGACGATGTATTGTCAATGGGCATTGAAATAGGTGATAGCGCGGTGTTTGCTACACGCCATTTTGATCTCAACAATAGCGGTAATCTTGTGGCTAAAGCACTGGATGATCGCATTGGTTGTTGGCTTGGTATTGAATTAATGCGCACCTTGGCAGATAAAGTCTTGCCATGTGATCTCTATTTTGTCGCGTCTGTACAGGAAGAAGTTGGCACTAAAGGCGGAAAAACGGCGATTGAGCAATTGCGACCGGATGTGGTTTTAGTGCTGGATGTTGCCACGGCGAAACATGTTAGCAGCAGTTCGGGTTCACAACGTATTTATGGCAATGGGCCATGTTTGGTGGTGGCGGATAAAATTGCTCTTGGCCATTACCCATTACTTAATTTTGTTAGCGATGTGGCCAAAGAGTTCGGTATTTCGGTGCAACGTGATTTTCTTGCGGGTGGTGGCACCGATAATGGCCCGGCAACATTGGTTGGCAGTGGCATCGCCGGACTGGCGATTATTTTGCCTGTCCGAAACTGTCACTCGGCGTATACCCAAGTCAGTCAGCACGACGCCACACAGTGTTTGAGCTTGTTACAACAGGTGCTCACTCAACTGGATGAAATGCAGAAAGCGCGCTTGTACCCCTACCACCAATAGGGCTCTCTGGCTCGTTTAACATTGCGAATGGGTCTTGCTCAGTTAAGCGTTGATGTAACTGAAAGACCGCACGCAGATGCTGAACATTATCAATATAGCTAATCATCATTATTTGTCTTACTGGTCGGTTGAAATTGTCGCAGATCGGCTTCGCAAGTGGCAGGTGAGCGATGGCAATGCGGCGTGAATGCGCCGCATTTTTACCATGACAAATCAGCAGCCCATGTTGGGCAAAATAAGCGTGGCTATTGGCATGCATCAATGTTTGTACGCCACTGGCGTAGTCTTTCGTTACCAACCCCATCGTTTCCATTTCACCACTCAACCAGTTTAAGATGGGTGTTAACTCTGAACTGGTTGGCATCTCTTTGTTGTTTCTCAGTGTCACCAGCAAATCATCTAACGCGGGTAGGGTACGGTCATCGATGATCTTATCGCCCATTTGTTTGATTAATTTAGCGACAAATTCTTCTGTATTGAGCTCTCGGCTGCAGCTTTTTGCTATTGATAGCAGTTTCTCCAGTGACATCGGATTTTGACTACGTGCTTCGATAGCCTTATGGATTAATCGCGTTAAGTAACATACCTCTTCATCGCGTAATGGCTCGACCAAATGGTGACCATTTTGGTCGGCAATGAGTTTGATGTGGTCAAATAACTGGCGGGAATAAAGGCTTTGTTCGCCTATTTGAGTATTGAGATTATTTTTAGCTCGATAGACGGCGGTAGTGAGATAAATAACCATGTCATTAAGCAATGTTGTATCGCTTAATAAATCCTCACCACAATAGCGACTAATATCGCTGACGAGTTGGAAAATAAAGCTTTCAGCCTGCAGGCGTTTTTCATAGAACCCATCAGTATTCATACCGCCGAGAAAGTATTCAGCTAAATGCAGCGCTTCAAATCGGTAGCACTCTTGTTGCCAATTCAGTGCGTTTTGGATGTAACCAAATGCCTTGGTGGACTGCAGAAACGAAGCGTTATTTTTACGATTGATCAGCACACCTTGCTGAATGCGAGCCAAGGTGATTATCAAATAAATAGTGAATAAATTTTTGAATTCGTGGCTCAATGAGCAACCAGCGTTTTCCTCGATCCGGCTGACGGCCGGAAAGGCGGGCTGTGGGTTATACTTTTCAATATATGCACGCACAATCGCCACAATATCACGTTCATAGAAATAACGTTTTTGTAGGTAATGCAGCTCATTATTTTTGCAATAGAGATACTTAGAGGCATAACACATCTGCAAGTAACGGATCTGCTTTTCTTTACCGGAAACAAACAGGTGTTGATCGATCACTTCCAATTCAAGATCTAACGCGCGAAAAATCTCGTTGGTATTACGCAGATCCTTATTCAAGGTTGGCCTACTAACGCGTAAGTAGTTTTGAATCTCACAAAGTGGTGTTTCTGGCGCGAACAAAGCCGTCGTCGCGAGGTATTCTTCTCGCTCATATTTGGAAAAGACAAAATTACTGGCTAGGCAATCGCTGAAAAAACGGCTCGGATCGTAAGGGTAATGCAACTCACCTTGCGTAAGTGCAATCGGTGTCATCTCGAGTTTTTCTAGGTAGTAATTGATGTTTTCGATGGCGTAGCGCAGATTACGTGTCGTCATATTAAACACCGCGGCAAGCGCATTGATGGTACTGCTTTGCATCGTCAGTGCCGTGACAATATCAAAGTGCTGTTTATTTAGACTCATCAGATAGTTAGGCTTACTAAAAAGTGGGCTAAGTCTAGCAATATGTGTTGGGTAAAGATGAGAGCTGAACTACGAAAATAAGCCCTTCAATACACGATGTTTCTTAGTGCTGTGAGCATTCTTCCAAATCACGGCTTGTATAGGCGTTGCTGGTAATACCGCTTTCTTCGGCTGTTTCGCGATTCGTACTGAATTGGCAATAGCAATTGATCCGTGCATTAGGAACCGGTTCTTCTCCTCAATGAAAACTCCTTTTCTCCAAAGCTTATCTCTGTTTAACAAATGCTAGTAACCTTGAATTTTCATTTGTTTTCATTTTCTTTTTTCCAAGTTTAAAAATAAAAAGTGAAAATCGAAATTTTTGAGCTAAACACCTACTTCTAACCAGCTATTGTTCGCTTGAGAATAAATGGAATTTACATGGGAAAATATGTGATCTTAATAGCATAATTTCATAAAAGGTATAACGTGTTATGTTAGTGTTATCTGGTTAAGTGGTTGTATTTTAAGTGGTTTATTCTTTTTGTATTATGTGACTGAGTGAGGGCGTCATTGCTTAGATGGAATGATCAAGTGGTTGAGATATAATGCCGATACTTGGATTGCTGAATATTGTGAGTTTAGTCAAGCTTACTATAAAAAGTAATTGCTCAATTAAAGAACATGAAAGAGAATTGCATCAAATGAAAGCAAATGAAAATCTAAGAGCAAGATTATGTGCGTCGAACCAGTTAAAGGGGACGCAACGATGAAAACAGCCATAGAAAGAAGATTAGAAATAGCAAACATGGTTGGCGTGCGTGGGAAAATGCACGTGGATGAACTTGCTGATTATTTTAATGTGACAGGGGCGACGATTCGGGCTGATCTTCGTTTTCTTGATGAAAATGGTTATATCGTTCGCTCACATGGATTTGCTTTAGTTAACCGTGCTGTTCTATCCAAACTTGCGATGTCGGCGACATCCAAAAGCCAAAATGCAAGTTCAGACTTTTATGATTATGTCGCTCAGTCATTTCATAGTGCGTTGGAAGAGAAAAGTACGATTTTCATCGATAGCAGTCCTTTGATAAGAAGAGCGTTGAAGCATGTAAAAGATCTCAAGAGTTCGACCGTGATTACCCGAGATCTCAATTTAATTCAAAATATCCCTCATATAACGGATTGTAAGTTTTTCGTTACCGGTGGGCGTGTGAATACCGAACAAATGAAAATGTCCGGCTCACATATGATTAATAGTTTAAAACAGTATCGATTTAATAATGTTCTCATTCATGTTGAAAGCTTTAATACTAAGTTAGGTGTTTTCTCTAAGAGTGAGTTTGATGCTGAAATGATTCGTTTGTTATGTAAGTTATCTGAGAGAGTCACAATTATTGCTGAGTCTTCAGCATTTATTCATAACGATTCATTTTGGGCATGCGAACCGAATGAAATAGATACTGTTATCACAGATTACGATTTGGATGACGAAACTAAAAAGTCATTGGAATTGAATAATGTAAAAATTTTGAAACTAAGTTCTAATAATTAATTAAGGATATATGCATGGCTAATATCGTTTTAGCACGTATTGATGAACGTCTAATTCATGGTCAAATTCGTTTGCAGTGGGGCAAGCATTCTGGCGCAAATACTATTCTTGTCGCAAATGATGAGATTGCACAAATGGAACCGCTTCAAGCGCCATTTAAAGCCTCAGCAGGAAGTGATTTTGCAGTTCTTTTCCGTACGATAGATCAAACGATAGCCAATTTGCCAAAAGCAGGGATGGACAGAAAGATTCTGTTGCTGTGTAAAAATCCAACTGATTTCTCAAGAATTGTCCAAGGTGGAATTAAATTACCAGAAATTAACATTGGTAATATGCATTTTCATGAAGGACGTGTGGCAGTTAATAAATATATTAACGTCGATAAACATGATATGGCTGCGTTTAATTCTCTGCGTGACCATGGAAGTGTAAGTACTATTCAGCATATGCCTGAAAGTGAAAAAGAATGCATTTTTGAAATGACGAAAGATTTACAAATCTAAGGTGAAATAAAATGTTAATGGAAGCTATTTTAGTCGCCGTTTGGGCGGCGCTGTGTGGCATCGATAAATTCGATGTTTTCACTGGTATTCACAGACCGTTAGTCACCGGTACCGTTGTCGGTCTAATTCTTGGTGATTTACAAATGGGCTTAATTGCAGGCGCGACATTTGAGCTTGCATGGTTAGGTCTTGTCGCAAACGCAGGTGTTCAGCCACCAGATACCACGGTTGGTGCAATCGTAGGTACGATGTTCGCAATCAAACTCGATATGACGCCTGAAGCTGCGATTGGTATGGCAATACCTTTTGCCTTGGCAATGCAAACTTGTGTTCTTTTCCTCTTTACTTCTTGTGCACCAATGATGCAAAAAGCAGATCAATACGCAGAGAGTTTAAACTTAAAAGGTATTGATAAGCTTATATATATCGGTTTGAGTGCGCGTGCATTGCTATACGGTGTGGTTGGTTTCTGTGCTATTTACTTTGGTGCTACTGGCGCTGAATTCATTCAAGAATACCTGCCTCAAAGTATCGTGAAAGGTATGGCGATTGCGGGCGGTATGATGCCAGCGGTCGGTTTTGCAATGTTACTTCGTACTATGTTTAACGTTGCTATTTTACCGTACTTCTTCTTAGGTTTTGTATGCTCGACTTATTTCAATATGCCGATTCTAGGAACAGCGCTTGTGTTTACCTGTGTTGCCGTCCTTGATTACATGAACAATAAAAAGTCTGACACTCCTCAAGCAGCTCAAACACAGGTATTTGATGATGAACTCTAATTCTGAAATGACGATGAATCCTGATCATTACCACGATGATTCAGTAAGTGCAGTAATTAGCAACACGGATAGCTACAGCGATAAAACGGCAACTAAAGTGATTACCAAAAATGATCTGTGGAAAATCGGTTTCCGTGGCTTGTTGATGGAAGGCAACTTTAACTTCAACCGTATGCAAGCAGGTGGTTTTTGTTACTCAATTAGTCCTGCACTGAAAAAGATTCACAAAAACCCAGAAGACCTTAAGAAGGCGTTAAAGAATAACCTTCAGTTTTACAATGCCAACCCGAAAATGTTTACTTTGCCACTTGGTCTTGCAATTGCAATGGAAGAGAGCAAAGAGAAACCATCAACGATTGCCTCAGTAAAAGCAGCGACGATGGGTTCAGTTTCAGGTGTGGGTGATGCGTTAGACCATTCGGTAATGCTGCCTTTAACACTTGCAATCGGTAGTTCGATTGCGTTGCAGGGTAACCCTCTTGGTGTTTTGGTTTTCTTTATTCTGTATCAGTCATACCGTATTCCAATGTATTTCTGGTTATTGTTCCTTGGCTATAACGCGGGTGTATCGGCACTAGAAAAACTGTCAGACCAAGCTGAGAAACTGGGTCGAGCAGCGAACATTGTCGGTCTTGGTGTCATTGGTTCGATGGTTGCGAAATATGTAAAAGTTTCGACGGTCATTGAGCTCGAAGCAGGTGCTGCAGATATTAGTTTGCAAACCGGTATGCTTGATAAGCTAATGCCAAATCTATTGCCAATGGCACTTGTTTGGTTGATGTATTATCTAGTGAAAAAAGGCAAGTCTCCAACGGCACTTATTTTCGGCACTCTATTTGCCGGTGTTGGTGGCCACTTACTGGGTATCTTCTAATAAGGGCTTATTATGATAGGTATTATTGTTTCCGGCCATATTCACTTCGCAACGGGTATGCAATCTGCGGTCGAAGCCATTGTCGGTGAGCAAGCGTCATTAGAGTTTATTGATTTTGTTCCTACAATGACAACAGAACAGTTAGAAGAGCAAATGATCTCTTCGATTGAAAAAATGAATGATGGTTCAGGAGTTTTAATTCTTACAGACGTTCCTGGTGGTTCACCATGTAATCGTGGTGTCGCCATTATGCTAAACCGTGATGATGTCCAAGTGGTTGCTGGTTGTAACTTACCAATGATCACTAATGCATGCTTCGAACGTGATGGTGTCTCTCTTGACGAACTAACGGATATCGTTTGCGAGATTGGTTCTCAGTCTATGAAAGATATGAAGAAAGAACTTGCTCAATTAGAGAATAATAATTCAGATTCATTCGAAGACGAATTGTAAAATCAAATAAGCTCCTAACTTAAATATAGGCACTACTGAGT
The DNA here is from genome assembly GCF_000222565.1 of Vibrio sp. N418. Lineage (NCBI taxonomy): Bacteria > Pseudomonadati > Pseudomonadota > Gammaproteobacteria > Vibrionales > Vibrionaceae > Vibrio > Vibrio sp. N418. Next base: position 106,037 of record NZ_AFWD01000098.1, on the reverse strand, counting down.
TTAATTCAATTCTCCCCCCTGAGTTGGATTTGTTTAGTCAGGATAGTAGTGCCTTTTTTTTGCTGTTTAATAAAAGTGATGCCGATTTAATTAATATTAAATTAGTAGAAAAATAGATTAAATAAGGTTACATAATGAATCGTAATCCAATATTAGAACAAATGAAGCGAGTGTATTGTTGGCAGCGTGACAACAGAACTCGATACGTTACTCGTAGTACGGGTAAAAAACGCTTTTTGAAAGCAACGGATTGGGAGCGAGGTGTATTTTGGCTTTCCGTTGCGGATGCTTGGCAGGCAACTAATGACCACGAATACTTAGAAGGTCTTTTAGATTTTTCTCTACATACAGGATTCCGACCAGGGCCATTACCTCGCTTTGCTGATGACCATGTGTGCATGCAAGCGTATCTACCTCTATATCCTTTATTTGATATTCCAGAATCGATTGAATATGCCACTAAAGCGTTAGACCTTATGGTGAATGAACCTAAGCCCGGTCGTGAAGATTGGTGGTGGTGTGATTCGTTATTTATGGCTCCTCCGGTTTTTGCGGGTATGAGCGTTGTAACGGGTGACGACAAGTACCTGAACTACATGGATAAGGCTTGGTGGGATGCAGTCGACAATCTATTCGATCCTGAAACAAATCTTTATTACCGTGATAAACGCTACATCCCTAATGCTGAAGGAACCGAGTTTAGAGAAGCGAATGGCGAGAAGGTATTTTGGAGTCGTGGTATTGGTTGGGTACTGGCCGCTGTTCCTCGCATTCTTGCACACATGCCAGAAGATTTCCCTGCTCGTCCTCGATACATTCAAATGTACTGTGCGCTTGCACAAGAAGTGATCAAGTACCAGCAAGTAGATGGATTTTGGCGCACCAGTTTGTTGGATCCAGAGAGCTACCCAGCCAAAGAAAGCAGTGCTACTTCTCTGTTTTGTTATGGTCTGGCTTGGGGTATTGAACAAGGTTACCTTGATCGTGATACGTACTTACCCGTTGTCAATAAAGCATGGTCTGCACTGGAAGAGTGCATTCATGAAGATGGCATGATTGGTTGGGTTCAATTACCCGCATTTAATCCACGTGATGTGGAATTTGAACACAATATTGATTACGGCGCTGGCGCATTTTTACTTGCAGCTACCGCAGTTCTAGCTCTGACAAGTTAGCATATTGTATTAAGTATCTAAGGTTATTCTCCTAACAAAGTCAGTTGGCTCAATGACTATATTTCTAATAAATAAAACTGTATCGATGTTGGGATATATAAACGCAGGCATTTTGTTCTGTGTCATCAAAGAAGAGATTCGAAATGAAAATTGCTTTAACAATGGAAAATAGCCAAGCGGCTAAAAATGAAATTATCCTAAAAGAACTAGAATTTGTTACTGCGCAAAGTGGTGATGAGGTTTTTAACGTTGGTATGTGTGATGCTGAAGATCACCATCTCACTTATATTCATCTGGGTATTCAAGCGTCGATTCTGTTAGCGGCAAAAGCGGTTGATTTTGTTTTCACAGGCTGTGGCACTGGTCAAGGTGCTTTGATGTCTTGTAATGCTCATGCCAATGTCGTGTGTGGTTACGCATTAGAGCCGTCAGATGCTTTCTTATTCACGCAGATTAATAATGGCAATGCGTTATCATTGGCTTTTGCTAAAAACTTTGGTTGGGCAGCCGAGCTAAATGTTCGCGGTATTTTTGAAAAAGTACTGATGTCTGGTTGTGAAGCTGGACAAGGGTACCCAGTTGAGCGTGCTCTACCTCAACAGCAAAATGCGGCGATTTTGAATGATGTAAAACAAGCAGTAGCAAAAGACTATCTTGAAGGTCTAAAAGCGATTGATGTTGAACTTGTTCGCACTGCTTGTGCGGGTAAGCGCTTCCAACAATGTCTGTTTGAAAATGGTCAAGTGGGCGAAATTGCCGATTACGTACGTACAATTTTGAACTAGTCGTGGCTTAGAAATGTTGTAGCGAAAGACCAATCATTTGATTGGTCTTTTTTTTCAATGCTGAGGGCTATCACGGATTTATTTCGCTAGTCAGGAGGGAAAATGGCAAAGTATATTCCATCATCAGATCGGCCACATATACCGTGTGAGCATCCTGATCTATCAATGCGCTTACAATTGTTTAAGCAAAATCTAATTCGGCTTAAGTATAAAAATTCAAACTTCACTCAACGCGACAGCGAGATCCAGTCTATTTTTGCTCAGCCAGGGGAGCTGAAACATCAATGTGATTCACTGGTAAGTTATGTTGCAGAGGCTTTCCAGCATTATGCCGTATGGGATTATAGCCACGCTTATTATCCCGGGTATTGTAGTCAACAAACGGCAAGATTAGATGCTATGGAAGGGTGTAGCCGCGTACTACCAACCCTTGCTGCTTGGTTACATTCAAACAAAAGCAACAAGGCTGGTTTGTATTCACTGGATCATCAGCCTCTTGATATCGCGGATTGGATGCGACAAGCCTTCGTCGCCGGCACAGATCCAAAGCATGTAGGATATTGGGGCGCAATTGAAAACTATGATCAGAGAATTTGCGAAAGTGCGGATCTGGCGTTGGCATTATGGTTGAGCAAACCATTTGTTTGGGACCATTTTTCTTCGGAGCAACAGCAGCAAGTTGTTGTATGGTTTGAACAACTTAATCAAGCCAAAACAGTTGATAATAACTGGCACTTATTTCCTTTAACGGTTCAATTGGTTTTGAAGTCCCTAACGGGCAATGATCAGATTGATCATCAACGCTATGCCCGTGTTAAGGAATTTTATGTGGGTGATGGTTGGTTTAGAGATGGTGCTAAAGGGAACTATGATTACTATAACGCATGGGGCTTTCATTATTCACTTTATTGGCTTGACCAAATCGATCCTGCGTTTGACCCGAATTTCATTCGCACTGGTTTACGCTTGTTTAGTGATAATGCTCGTTACCTATTTACCGCGCAGGGTTTTCCTATGTTTGGTCGCAGTGCTTGCTATCGTCTCGCTGCCACGGCACCGTTAATCGCCACATTAGATGCTTGCCATGGGTCAATACCGGAGGATTATTTGGGCCAGTTTAAACGAGCGTTTAGAACCAATTTGGATTTCTTTATCACCAACGGTGCGCTGGAAAAAGGTCGTCCCACTCAAGGTCTTTTCGGTGATGACGTCCGATTGACAGATAATTACAGTGGCCCAGCAAGCAGTTTTTGGTCACTCCGGGCATTAAATATCGCGATTTATTGTGGTGATAAAGTCGGCTTGTGGGATGCAAAAGAAATGCCGTTGGAAATTGAAAAGGAGAGCTTTATGTTTTCTTTAAATGGCCCAGACATGCTGGTTGTTGGCATCAAAGAAACTCAGGAGGTAACGGTTTTGTTCAGAGAAGAACATTTACCACAACCTTCACCATTAAATCGGAGGTTGGAATCCCAGTCTTTGTTTAATGCACTGAAAGAGCGAATTTCCGGGCGGGCTGAAAGGCCGAAAAACAATTTGCTGCGAAAAGGAGTAACTTGTTATAGCTCGAAGCTATCATTGTTTCTCTAGCTGCAGGGGTTCTCTAGCAGCATGTTTGAGGGGAACGGCAGATACGATTGAGTCTTCCCCTCATGTTTATGACGTTTATTGATTGTTCACATCATAGCCTAACTGTCTTGATATGTTGTGACCTGCGGTTTGCAGCAATTCAACATAGTAAGAGAGTCGCTTTTGATCAAAACGAATGGTCGGGAATGAGATCGAAAGCCCTGCGATGACCTGACCAAAGCGATCATAAATCGGTGCGGCGATGCAGCGTAACCCAGGCTCTTGTTCTTCGTTGTCTTCGGCGTAATGCTGCTGGCGGACTAACTCAAGTTCTGTCAGTAATTGCGCAGTATTTTGTAAGGTTTTTTCGGTGTGTTTTACAAACGTTACATCGGCAAGCGTTCGCTCGACGAACTCTACGTCACGTTCAGCCAATAAAACTTTACCAATCGCAGTACTATACAGTGGATTGCGGCGACCAATGCGTGATTGCATACTGAGGTTGTAGCCAGAATCGATTTTATGGATGTAGATAATCGCGTCGTCATCCAATGCACCAAGGTGGAGCGCTTCATTGGTTTGCTCAGAGATGTAGCGCATCTCTTTGTCGGCTAAGGCGATAAGATCGACATACTCAAGCGATTTTGCACCCAATTCAAACAGTTTCAAGGTGAGGCCATATTTATCGGCTTCTTCCTCTTGGGAAACGTAACCCAACATTTTCATGGTTTGTAAGAAGCGATAGGTTGTCGCTTTAGACATCATTAAGCGCTGAGAAAGCTCAGAGACACCAATGTCTTTTTGTTCGCCTAACGCCTGAAGAATACTAAATACCTTCATTACCGAAGAGACGGCTTCAGGCTGAGTTGTCTTTTCCATTTTCCTACCTTTGCATATACCTGTGCATGTTCTTGCTCATGCAGAATAGCGCTCATTATACAGAGCGTGTTTGCTTCGGCTAGTTTTTTAAAAAGCCATTTCATTTAATTGAAACGTCGTTTTACTTTTTGGTGCAAAATTGTGATGGCGATAGTTATTTTTGAAACGCCATTTCAAAAATAACTATACAGCATTTTGATGTATTGTTATTTTGCTTGCATACAGTGAACAGGCGCTCAGAAAAGAGCCAGAATATTGCACAGCATTTAAGGAAATAACATGATTTTGGATTCATTTAATTTACAAGGCAAAGTCGCCATCGTAACGGGTTGTGATACAGGTTTAGGCCAAGGTATGGCATTGGGTTTAGCAAATGCAGGTTGTGACATTGTTGGGGTTAACATTGTTGAACCAACTGAAACAATCCAAATGATTGAGCAGACTGGCCGCAAGTTTATTGACGTTCGCGCGAACTTGATGAAGCTTGATGATATTCCAGCCATCGTTGACCGTGCGGTGACAGAACTAGGCCGTATCGACGTACTAGTGAATAACGCAGGTATCATCCGCCGCAACGATGCGATTGATTTTTCAGAACAAGATTGGGATGACGTCATGAATATCAACGTCAAGTCTGTCTTTTTCCTATCTCAAGCTGTCGCAAAACAATTTATTGCTCAAGGTGAAGGCGGCAAAATTATTAATATCGCATCAATGTTGTCTTTCCAAGGCGGTATCCGTGTACCTTCTTACACCACGTCTAAGAGTGGTGTGATGGGCGTGACTCGTCTCATGGCAAACGAGTGGGCGAAACACAATATCAACGTTAATGCGATTGCCCCGGGTTACATGGCAACCAACAACACCGCGGCTTTACGTGCTGATGAATCGCGTAACAAAGAGATTCTCGATCGCATCCCAGCAGGTCGCTGGGGTAAGCCTGCTGACTTGGCAGGTCCTTGTGTGTTCTTGGCATCAAATGCGTCTGATTACATCAATGGCTATACCATTGCCGTGGATGGCGGCTGGTTATCTCGCTAACGATTTAAAGTGACCGCTAAAGGCAATGAATAGAAAAGGCGTTAGTGATGATTGTCGATTTTATAAGTGACCAATCATTATTGGCTCAAACTTTTGGCTTGATTAGTTTTGCCTTAGGTTTATCGACGTTCTATCAAAAAAACGACCGTCGATTAAAGATCGTTATGCTGATATTAAACCTTAACCATCTTATTCACTATCTGTTGATGGGCTCGGCTGTATCGGCACTTAGCGCACTATTGTCGGCATTACGCACTGCTACAGCGATTTACATTTCTTCCGCTTGGGTCGCGTTGGGGTTCATTACGGTCAGCATGAGTTTAGGTTTTTCTCTTGCCGATTCTATATGGGATCTCTGGCCAATTTTGGGCACAGTTATTGGTACTTATTCGGTGTTCATGCTGCAAGGCATCGTGATGCGCTTAGCGTTTCTTGCCGGAGCAACATGTTGGCTGATTAACAATATTCTGATTGGGTCGATAGGAGGTACGTTATTAGAGGTGAGTGTTATCAGTATCAATGTCGTGACGATAATGCGCTTACTAAAAGATAAAAAGCAGTTAGTGGCCACTAATCAATAAGCCTGCATTAGTCAGTAATATAAACGCAAATTTTAGATTTATCGGGAAAATTCAAGCTGGCCTTTGAGCTGGCTTTTTTCTTGGTAGTACCAAATGCTATAGGGGTTGTATGAAGCATATTAAACGAGTCGCTATCATTGGCGAGTGTATGGTCGAGTTGAAAAAAAATAACGGTGTTCTCGAACAAGGGTTTGGCGGCGATACACTCAACACAGCCGTTTATCTTTCTCGTTTAACACAACAGCGAGGTGTAACAACGTCGTATGTGACTGGCTTAGGCCACGACCCATTCAGTAAAGAGATGTTGGCGTCTTGGCATCATGAATCATTGAATACCGATATGGTGTTTATTTCAGAAAACAAATTGCCGGGAATGTACGCAATTGAAACAGCAGAAGATGGCGAGCGTAGTTTTTTTTATTGGCGTAATGACTCTGCCGCTAAGTACTGGTTACGTGAACATACCATGACCGAGCTAAGCGAGGCGTTGTGTCAGCAACAGATGATCTATCTAAGTGGTATTAGCTTGGCGATTTTACCTGAGGATTGTCGCCGATCCTTGATTGAATTGCTGAGGAACGCTCGGGCTAAAGGTGTAAGCATTGCCTTCGATAATAACTATCGACCAACACTTTGGAATAATAAAGAAGAAGCAATACAAGCCTATAAGCAGGTATTAGCCCTGACGGATATCGCTTTCCTCACGTTTGACGATGAACAAGCACTCTATGGTGATGACCTAGAGCAACAAGCGATTGAGCGCACTCAAGCATTAGGTGTGCAAGAAATTGTGATTAAGCGTGGGGCCGAGGCGTGTTTGGTTATATCTAAACAGGGTATTGATTCGATTGCACCAATCCCGGTGACAAACATTATTGATACGACCGCCGCCGGTGATTCATTCAGTGCGGGTTATCTTGCGAAACGTATTTTGGGTGGTGATATGCAAGAATCTGCAAAGGCTGGGCATACCCTAGCGGGAACGGTTATCCAGCATCGTGGAGCAATTATTTCTCCAGACTTAATGCCGATGATTTAGTGGGTGGCGAATTGCATTCTCTACCCTTATTTAAATTACTCATGTTATGGAAATAAAGATGAAAACGCTTAATCAACAATTAACCGAAATACAAGTTGTCCCAGTCATCGCGATTAAAGATGCCTCAAAAGCGGCCAAACTCGCACAAGTTTTGATTGAAAATGGATTGCCGTGTGCGGAAGTGACCTTCCGTACCGAACAAGCGGTGCAAGCGATTAAAAATATGCGTGAAGCTTACCCTGAAATGCTTATTGGTGCTGGTACGGTATTAACTAGCGAGCAAGTCGATCAAGCAATAGAAGCAGGTGTTGATTTTATTGTTAGTCCTGGGTTTAACCCAACCACCGTAAAATATTGTCAGCAACGGGGCGTGGCTATCGTACCGGGCGTCAATAACCCAAGCTTAGTTGAGCAAGCGATGGAAATGGGACTCACCACATTGAAGTTTTTCCCTGCAGAGCCTTCTGGCGGCACGGGCATGCTCAAAGCTTTATCTGCGGTTTACCCTGTTAAATTCATGCCAACGGGTGGTGTGAGCCCTTCAAATGTTAAAGAGTACCTTGCGATCCCTTCCGTATTGGCATGTGGCGGAACTTGGATGGTACCCAATGATTTGATTGAAAATGAGCAATGGGATGAGCTAGCAGCGCTAGTGGCCGAAGTGGCCAATATCATTCGCTAGTAAGTATTAGTTAGAACATAGGTTCTGATTTTTCCCTGATGACACAGGGAGTGAATAAGGAAAATGATATGTTATTTGGAAATGTTGAACAGTTAGACTTAATTCCTTACGCTTCGAACAAATTGCATTCTATTATTGCTGAAGCAATAGCCTTAGTGAATGAAAACGCAGATGGTAAATACCCGTTAAGTGACGATGAAACGTTTGTTATTTTAGTCTCGGCACAAACTGAACCACGTGAGCAGCGGATGGCTGAGATCCATAAAAAATACGTCGATGTGCAAATTGTACTACAGGGCGAAGAGTGTTTTGGTTACTCAAATCGTTTAGCGGCAGAACCTTCGGCGTTGGTCGAGTTGGAGAATGATTTGTTGCTAATTGATGAGGTGGAGCAAGAGAACTTCGTTGATCTTCATGCTAATGATTTTGTGGTGTTTTTCCCTAATCAAATCCATCGTCCACTTTGTGCGGTTAACCAACCTCAAGCCGTACGTAAAGCTATCATTAAGATCCCGCATCATTTGCTAACAGCGCACTGATTTTTGTGCACTGCTTTTGATTACTAAAAAGGCTGAATCTGAGTAGCGATTCAGCCTTTTTTATCACTATCATGAATAATTTCAAAATTGTGCACGACTAAATTAAGTTCTGATTTAGTTTTTTCGCTACATTTAATAGCTCGATACGCGCGTGTTCGAGATCTTCAATATGATGATGGACTGTGTCGGAATTGAGTGTCATATATGGAATGGTGAGTACCGCTAATACATCCCCCTGTACGCCAATAATTGCGACGCTGATATTGGTTACTCCGGAAATTTGTGGGCTTGGCCCTGAGAAATACCCTTTGCTTATTGTTTCTTCGATATGTTGCAAGGTGTTGTTAATCTCATCGGCTGTGGCATTAGATTTTTGCAGAATGGATTGTCTTTTTTCTTCACTACTGTAGCTGAGCAATGCCACGCCAGAGCCTGAACCGCAAATATCTAATGAAGCGCCAAGACGTAATGCAAAACCCATTTTATAAGGGCTTTCTGAACGGGCGATAACAATCAACTCTCCATTTTCATAACGACTTAAGTGGCTTGACTGGTTGAGCTTGAGGCTTAGTTCGTCCATGAGTGGCTGAGCACGTTTAAGCAACTGAGCAATCGGAGGGTGCTGGTTGGAAAGCGCAAACATCTTCAGTGTTAGCGAATAGCTCGAGGTTTCAGGGTCGAATTCAATATATTGCTTATCGACTAAAACCGAGAGCATGCGAAAGATCTCATTAATGCTGCGATCGAGTTTTTCAGCGATCTGCTTTTTGCTTAGGGGGTCTTCTTCATTGGCTAACAACTCGAGAATTTCTAATCCTTTCTCTAGAGCCGGAGCGCGGTACTCTATTTTCTTTTCGTTGGTCATTTTATCTATTATGTCGCTTTAAATTGACGTTGAACTAAAGGTTGCTGGTGTGCCTGCGCCTTAGTTATAAAATTTCAGCCAGTAACAGCAAAGCCCCACACAAGTGGAGCTTTGCCTAAATGATTTATCTAATCAATTATTGAATTAGCCCCATCATTTCGGGAATGGTCATTGATATTGCGGGTATAAAAGTTACCAACATTAGCACAACAAAAATCACGAAGAAAAACGGCAGTAGCGTTTTAATGACGTCATCAATACTAATTCCACTGACCTTACAACCTGTAAACAATATTGGGCCAACAGGTGGTGTTATTGTGCCCAATGATAAGTTAAATACTAAAATAATACCAAATTGCACGGGGTCCATACCCAGGTTCATACAGATTGGTAGGAAGATCGGTGTGAAGATCAGTACCGCTGGTGTTGGATCCATAAAAGTACCAACAAACAACAAGACTAAGTTAATAATCAACAAGATAATAATTGGATTATCGGTCAATGATAGTAACGAGTCGGCAATCATTGCCGGGATTTGCGTGAACGCCATCACCCATGACATGATCGAAGAAGTCGCCAGCATGAAAATGACTATAGCGGACATCTTTGCTGTACTGAGGAAAATTTCAGGTAGTTTTCGAATGTCTAATGCACGGTAACCTAAACTGAGAGCCAAAGCATAAACAACCGCAATCGCCGAGGCTTCCGTTGCGGTAAAGACGCCACCAAGAATGCCGCCAATCACGATAACGATCAGAGAAAGGCTTGGAATCGCATCAACTGCGACTTTTGCACACTCAGCCAGAGTCATTGAATGTTTAACGGTGTAACCACGGCGTTTTGCCATGATACCTGCCACGATCATCACACCGACACCCCATAGAATGCCAGGTAAATAGCCCCCCATAAATAACGCAGTTACCGATACACTACCTGCAACTGTTGCATAGACGATAAGCGTGTTACTTGGAGGAATAAGCATTCCTGTTGGCGCAGAGGCAATATTTACCGCAGTACTAAATGCAGGGTCGTAACCTTCTTTCTTTTGAATTGGCGACATAATACCACCAACGGCGGCGGCTGATGCTACGCCAGAGCCACTGATAGAGCCAAACAGCATGTTTGAAACAACGGTGGTTTGTGCCAAAGAACCGGGTAAAAAACCACTAAAAATCTTGGAAAAGTTAATCAGCCGGATGGCGATTCCGCCATTATTCATGATATTTCCAGCTAAGATGAAAAAGGGTATTGCAAGTAAAGCAAACGAGTCGAGACCAACAAATAGGCGCTGGGCTGACGTGACCATAGCCCCTTGACCCGGAAGAATGGAAAGCATGGCTGCAAAAGAAGAGATCCCAACACTGATACTAATCGGTGCGCCAATCACTAGGAAAAAGAGCGTGCCGCTAAACAATATTAACGCGGCAATAGTTGCTGCATCCATTTCAATGAATCCTTATTTCAATTGTTTTAGACGACGTAGCAGGTTGAGTTCCTGATACAAGAAATAGAAAATGATCAGGCCACCACTAATTGGAATAGCGGCGTAAATGACACCCATCGGAATCTGTAAGGCAGAATCCATTTGCCACATTTGACGCACAGCGCTGCTGTGGCCGCCAATTACCATCACTAATAAAGCAAAGACCGCGGTAGAGAACTCAATAAACATATCAACGTAGATTTGTGTTTTTTCAGCGAATTTTTGTTTCACAAAGCTAATCGCCATGTGCTCGCGTAAACCAAATACGTAGGCGCTACCAATTAAAATCAACCAGATAAAAGCGTATCGAGAAAGCACTTCACTTGTTGCACTTGGGCTACCAAAAAAGTAGCGAGCCACGACTTGGTAGGTAACAAGAGTCGTCATTGCAGCAACAATAAAAATTAAAACGGCAGCAATGACTTTATCAACCCAAAGTTTGAGCGTGTCGAATTTGTCAAAAAGACCATTTGTATTATTAGACATAAGATAAATCCCAAAAAATCGGAGCAGTGCTTACCGCACGCTCCGTTTTTACTCATACTTAAGACATGTTTACAATTTTCTTAAACAGTTCTTTCTGTGCCGGTGTCTTGATCAGTTCTTCTTGCAGTGTTTGACAGCTTTTTTGGAAAGGTTTGATATCAACCTCGTTAAAGATTGCTCCTTTCTCTTGTGCGGATTTCTTCGCGCTTTCAATGTGTTGATTCCAAATGTTGAACTCAATTGGTGTACTTTCTTTTGCCAGGCGTCTTAGTGTCGCTTGGTCTTCTTCAGACATGGTTGAAGTGAAGTAGCTGCTCACTACTAGAAGATCTGGCACCATTAGGTGGCGTGTTGCGGAGAAGTAAGGAGCCACTTCATACTGCTTAAGATCGGCGTAAGTAATTTCGTTGTTTTCTGCGCCATCAAGAACCCCTTGTTGTACCGCAGAATACACTTCACCTTGGCTCATTGGCACGCCAGTTCCGCCCATACAATCCAGCATTTTGATCATGGTGTCTGATTGCATGACGCGAATTTTCTGTCCTTTCATGTCAGCGAAACTATTCACTGGTGCTTGTTTAGTGTACATACTGCGAGCACCGGCGGTGTACGCGGTTAGTACTTCAAAACCAAATTTTTGGGTCGAGGCAAATAGCGCATCGAGCTCACCTGAAGTGAAGACTTTTTCTTGGTGCTCAGAACCGCTATAGATGTATGGCATACCGATGACGCGGAAGGTTTCGTCGTAGTTTTCAACCAGAGGGTTAGCCACCATCGCCATTTGAATAGCACCGTTTTGCACTAGCTCAAGTGCTGCGCGTTGGTCGCCTAATAGAGAGTTCGGGTAAACCGTCAATTTGTAACGACCATCCGTTTCTTCGCTAAGTTTTTTACCAAATTCTTCTAGTGCCAAGTACTGTGGGTGGCTATCCGATTGGTTAAAGGCAGCTTTAATTTCAGTCGCAGCATTTGCAATAGCAGAAAAGCTTAGAGAGCTGGTTACGGCTGCAGCAATAGCGGCAAGTTTTAGAGTTTTAGTAGTCATTTTGTTATCTCCAGTGTAGGTACAGAGTTTTATTAACGAATGGAATTCATATCGATAAAGTCCATGTCATCAAATGTTTGGTTTTCTCCAAGCATTCCCCAAATAAAGCTGTAGTTTTGTGTTCCGCAGCCAGAATGAATAGACCAGCTTGGCGAAAGAACGAGTTGCTTATCTCGGACGACAATGTGACGTGTTTCGCTAGGTTCACCCATGTAATGGAATACCACTTGTGATGGCTTGATATTGAAGTAGAGGTAGACTTCCATACGTCGTTCATGGGTATGAGCAGGCATGGTGTTCCATACACTGCCGACTTGTAGATGGGTAATGCCCATACACAATTGGCACGTTGGTAGTACATCAGGGTGTACGTATTGATTGATAACGCGCGCGTTGGCGTTTTCTAAAGTGCCTAGTTCAACTTTTTTGGCATCCTGTTGAGAGATGATGCGTGATGGATAAGTATGGTGTGCAGGGGCACTCAAGCAATATAAAGCCGCTGGTTCATCGCCATTGAGTGATTCAAATTCTATTTCTTGTTCACCCATCCCTAAATACAATGCATCTAGGTATTCCAATTGATAGTGATTTCCTTTACAGCGAACTTCAGCTTTACCACCAAGATTGATGATGCCGAGTTCGCGGCGTTGTAGAAAGTAATCAGTGCCGAATGCTTTTTTATCGACGTACTCATCAAGCTTAAGAACGCGGCTTGTTGGTGAAACTCCAATCGCGACAACACGATCAATATGGCTGTAGATCATATTGATATGGTCTGCAGTAAATAACTCTTCGGTTAGAAACTCATCGCGTAAACGCTGGCTATCGTAAGACTTCGCGTCAACAGGATTGCTGTTGTAATTAATAAACATGGTGATACTCCTAATTGATGTCGAAATCTTAATTCTTATTTATATTTGATCAATAGTGATCATATATAAATGAAGTTGAGGCGTGATTAACTTCTCTATTTTTTTGAAACAGCGTTTAGTTTTTGTGATCTTGGCGGGTTTGTCGGTGTTTAGGTCGTTTGACGCAGCGGTGAAAAGTGGTTGAAATAACGAAATATGAAGGAAGGTGAGAAGCAGAATAGGGCCAATAAAGGCGTTGAGTTGTGCTAAAGGCGCTACTTACGGTAGGTAACAAAAAAGGAGCCGAAGCTCCTTTTTTAGTTTGTGTTAATTAGCGATAAATCAAATTAGACCAATGGGTTAGGCCTGCAGTGACTGAGCCAAAGTAGTTGCCAGCGATGATTTCAGTATTCGGTAATACCGACGCGACAGCGGCAGTCAGTACGGTGGAACGTGCTGAGCCGCCGGTCATGTAAATCACGTCGGGTTTGATACCACTCTGTGTGACGGCTTCTTCCACCAAATTACGGATTTTCAGCATTGGATTATCTATGGCGGCTTCAATTTCGCTGCGCTGGGTAATGATTTCAACGCGTTCAGAGATTAAGTCAATCAGCGCGGTGTAATCATCATGGTCAGATAAGGCTATTTTCGCTCGTTCCGCTTGGTTAATCACGCCGTAGCCCAAGGTTTCTTGGTGTAGCTTCAATAGGCGGCCTAGCTTTTTTGGCTCTGCGGCTTGTTTGAAAAACTCACGCAGTGGTTTTAGATTATCACTGCCATAGAAGCTACGCTGGGCTTGGACGTCGTTAATAGCCATTGCATTCCAATATTGGATTAGGGGTAAATCTAAACCGTTGAGTAATTTACTGCCAAGGCCAAACTCTTTCATAAAGCATTTAAAGGCAATAAAAATATCCAAATCGTTACCACCGACCATTTGGCCTGTGTGGGCGAGCAAAGAGTCATTCCGTTCCAGTTTGTTGTGCCAACTTGGCCCCATACGAATCATCGAACAGTCAGTGGTACCACCGCCGATATCGACCACGAGAACATTTTTGTCTTCGGTTAAGCTGGCTTCAAAATCAAGCCCGGCAGCAACGGGTTCATACTGAAATTCGACATCTTTAAATCCGGCACGTTTGGCTGCACGGGTGAGAATATCAACCGCTTGGATATTAGAGTTTTCACCACCACGGCCTAAAAAGTTTACCGGTCGACCAATGACGGTTTGAGTAATATCCGTTTGAATGGAATGTTCAGCACGACGCTTGATATTGCTCATCATGGCACAAACCAGATCTTCGAAGAAAGAGAGCTGAATATCACGCAGTCCCATTGCGCCTAAAAATGATTTCGGTGATTTAACGAAATAGGTGTCTTTTGGGTCTTCGAGATATAACTCGAGTGCTTGATGACCAAACTTTACATCGTCAGCTTGGACTTCAAGCCCTTCTTCACGGTTGATTTTTACCGCGCGGCGAAGGACGGCTTCGTTAGTCTCATCACTCGGTTTTATGTCTAAACAGCGAAAAAGATACTCAGAGACCGATTCTGCGTTTGGCGCACACAGTGTTGATGGGATAAAAGCATTTTCACCGACCAATGGGATTTGGGTGATTTTGCCATCAACAGTATGAGCGACGCTGCAGTTTGCAGTACCGAAATCGAAACCTATAGACATGTATACCTCAGAGACTAGAAACAAGGGGGCGCACACTAAACCTTAGATGCGTAGACGGGTCAAGGGCAATAGGTCATTTTTCTTAATTGCAACTAGGCGGCGTCATGATGATGTTCCCTTGGCGGTTGGAAAATTTCGCTCTTGAAAACAGAGAAACAGGTCTGAAGCAATAAGCTATTTGTCCACCCCAGTTTATCGTGCGGCTTCGGTGGCTATATATGTTTTGCTTCTTACTTGGTTGGATATCATATTTAGAAACTCGGGTCATTTGGTTGTATTTTGATTGCTTAATACCCAGATCGTCTGTGTAGAGCGGTATAACTTAAAAAGGAAAAGTCATGACAAATGAATACATCCCAGCAAAAGTATGGACAGAAGATACCAATACCGGCGGCACTTGGGCTAGCATCAATCGCCCAACTTCCGGTGCTCGCCATGAGCAAGAGTTGCCAGTGGGTGAACATGCACTACAACTTTATTCGATGGGTACGCCAAACGGTCAGAAAGTCACCATTATGCTCGAAGAGCTACTTGTTCTCGGTGTAACAGAGGCAGAGTATGATGCGTATTTGATCCGTATCAGTGATGGCGACCAGTTTTCTTCAGGGTTTGTCGCGGCGAACCCAAATTCAAAAATTCCAGTGTTGGTCGATCATTCAGTCACGCCTGCGATTAACGTCTTTGAATCCGGGCATATTTTGCTATATCTCGCGGAAAAATTTGGACAATTACTACCAAAAGAGCTTGCTCAGCGCACGGTCGCGATGAACTGGTTATTCTGGTTACAAGGTAGTGCGCCATATCTAGGAGGGGGATTTGGTCATTTTTACGCTTACGCACCAGAGAAACTTGAGTATCCAATCAATCGATTTACCATGGAAGCCAAGCGTCAACTCGATCTACTGGATAAACACTTAGCCGATAATCGCTATTTAGCAGGGGATGAATATTCGATTGCCGATATCGCTACTTGGCCATGGTATGGCAACTTGGTGCTGGGTAATTTGTATAACGCCGCTGAGTTTTTAGATGTGGAGCGTTATCCAAATCTGCTGCGTTGGGCGAATGAAATTGCCGAACGTGAAGCGGTACAACGTGGTCGTATTGTTAATCGTGCTTGGGGCGAAGAGTGGGAACAAGTACCAGAGCGTCATAGCAAGGCTGATATTGACCAAGTGCTGGCTAAGCATCCCAAATAACCAATGGTTTGCTCTCGATGTTTAATAGCCCTCATTTGAGGGCTATTTTGTTATATTTGCTAATAAAGCGGCACAATAAAATCGGCATCGGTAAGTGCGAACTTCGCGGCTTCGGTCTGGCTTTTTTGTTGACCAATTTTTGAGGCTTTCGGTAATACCACAAAAACAATTTCAGGTTTGGCGGTAATTCGTTTGCTGCGCTCGCCATCGGTGTTGAGTTTATAGCCGTCAATGTAGATGGTAAGAACAGTGTCGTTACGACTTCGTTGATGGACAAAAAACGAACCTAATTCATGTACGGCCCCCCAAACGATGGTCAGTGGGGCTTGTTGCACGCTGGGAAGGTAAATATCGTAGCTGCGGTTGGGGAAACCCGATCGGATGCTATTGGTGGTGACTTCTAGACGGCGTTTAATAAATTGCCCATCTTGAAAAGGCATTGCCTCTTTGGTGCGTTTATCTTGTGCTTCTCCGTTGCATTTTCGTGCTTCTGGTTTATGTGCGTAGTGGCGATAAGTCGCACAAGCAAACTCTTCAACTAAGGTTTGAATACCTTTAACTAAAGCTTTAGAAGCAAAAGCATCTAGCTCAAACTGCCCCATGACATCGATCTGTTTAAACAGGTCAGGTGCGGCATCTTTAAACTCGTTATCAAAGCGTAAAGGTATAAAACGATCTTGTTCTATGGCGGCTTTTAGTACGTTATCAGTGTCATAGACTCGCCGACCTTGGCTGTCCATGATTGACCATGCGAGGTTACTGTAGTCTGCGTAGAGCGGGTAACTGATCAAGCCAATAGTGAGGAAAATCAATAGACGCATGTTTCATTCCTTGAACGATTCGCGTTACTTTGAGTGTAGTTCCTTGTTTGATGGTCGCGCTAACTAAACGTCATCATTAGCCAGCGATTATCGCTGGCTTTTTATGCGCGCAGTTTTTCAATTTTGGCATCCCACCCACTGTCATAAAAAATTCACCATGATAACGATTGTGAAATGCCTGAAAATTCATCATATTGTAATTCCACTGTAACATTAAAAGAGGCGCATATATGGAAAGACAAGAAATGATCCACCCTTCTAACTTTGGTGTCATTAGCCGCACTTGCTTATTTTCTTTCGCTGGTTTGATTGGCGTATTTTTATTTATATAACCCTATTCTAAATAGGCCTTGTAGAGTTTGTGGGTACTAACTTGGTATGGTCATTTACCTAGCGCCCACCGACTTGTTCTGTTAACTTGCTACAATCTCAATGTGTAAATGGATTGTACATCGTGTCTAAAACCTTCCCTTGTTATTCAAATCGATTTGCCTCACTTCCTAATACTTTCTTTACTGCCGTTTCCCCTCAACCATTAGAAAATACCCGTTGGGTGAGTTGGAATGCATCTCTTGCCGCGCAATTTGGACTCCCAGATCAGGCGCCGATCGGAGAGTTAAAGCAGCAGCTTGCTGGGGAGCTTAGTCATCCTCAATTTATGCCGTTAGCGATGAAATACGCTGGCCACCAATTTGGTGTTTATAACCCTGAACTTGGTGATGGTCGCGGGCTATTGCTTTGTGAGCTGGAAAATAAACAAGGCAAAATATTTGATGTGCATTTGAAAGGCGCAGGACTGACACCCTATTCTCGCATGGGGGATGGTAGAGCGGTATTACGTTCGACGATTCGCGAATATTTATGCAGTGAAGCGATGGCCGGTTTGGGCATTGCGACTACTCGTGCGCTTGGTATGCTGGCTTCTGATTCCCCGGTTTACCGTGAGAAACAAGAGCAAGGGGCATTGTTATTGCGTATGGCTGAGAGTCATATCCGCTTTGGTCACTTTGAGCACTTTTTCTATACCAATCAACTTAGTGAGATCAAGTTGCTCGCCGATAAAGTGATTGAGTGGTATTGGCCTGAGTTGGCAGAGGCGGAGCAATCTTATGCGGCGATGTTTGAGCTGGTGGTCGATAATACCGCGTTAATGATCGCTCAATGGCAAGCGATAGGATTTTGTCATGGCGTGATGAACACCGATAATATGTCGATTTTAGGCCAAACTTTTGACTACGGACCTTTTGCATTTTTAGATGATTACGATGCCAGCTACATTTGTAATCACTCTGATTACCAAGGGCGTTATGCTTTTAACCAGCAGCCACGAATTGCGCTATGGAACCTATCAGCGCTGGGTCATGCGCTTTCCCCTTTGATTGATAAAGCACAAATAGAAGCGGCATTAGCGCAATTTGAACCACGATTGCAGCAATACTATAGCCAGCAGATGCGCGCTAAATTAGGTCTGCACAATAAACTTGAACAAGATGGTGAATTGTTTGTGATGCTGTTTGATTTACTTGAGCAGCACAAGCCGGATTACACTCGTTTTATGCGTGAACTATCGAACATCGATCGCCACGGATCGCAACCAATTATTGACTTATTTATCGATCGTGATGCTGCGAAGGCTTGGCTTGATCTTTACCTCGCACGATGTGAATTAGAGGTCGATGAGGATGAACAGATCGTCACCGCAGCGATTCGATGTGAGGCGATGCGTGCGAATAACCCGAAATATGTTTTGCGCAACTACTTGCTTCAGTTGGCAATCGATAAAGCCGAACAAGGTGATTATTCTGATGTGGAACAATTAGCGAGGGTATTGGTGACGCCATTTGACGAGCAGTCACACATGGAAGAGCTGGCAAAGTTGCCACCAGAATGGGGCAAGGGGATGGAGATAAGTTGTTCTTCGTAGATAAGCACGATTGAGCAATTGAGTCATAGTGCATTGCTCCTCTGGTTTGGGGCAGATCTTACTCATTGAGAAATCATGATGGGTGGTTTTCTACCCATCTCATAAACAGTTATGGGTATTTTTGATACCCCTCATCTCGCGTCATACTCTAAATGTTTGAGTTTAAAGTAATTTAAAATATTTATAATAAGTGGCTCGCTTATTGCCCTTAGTTAATTATCAACACCCAGTGATGGGGTTGTTTATTTAACAAGGAGAATAATAATGTTTAAGCCTTTGACCCTACTGTCTGTTTCCGTTCTTGCTACGACCAGTTTTAATGCCATGGCAGCGTGTGATCCCGGTGAAACCGTGATTAAGTTCAGTCACGTAACTAATACAGATAAGCACCCTAAAGGAATTGCAGCCTCACTACTTGAGCAGCGTGTTAACGAGGAGATGAACGGTAAAGTCTGTATGCAGGTTTTCCCTAATTCGACGCTGTACGATGACAATAAAGTGCTTGAGGCACTGCTCAATGGTGATGTGCATCTTGCTGCGCCGTCACTGTCTAAGTTTGAAAAGTTCACTAAAAAGTACCGCATTTTTGATCTGCCTTTTTTGTTTGAAGATGTGGCAGCAGTCGATCGTTTTCAAAACTCAGAGTCTGGCGACCAGCTTAAAAATGCAATGAAGCGTCGTGGTCTGCAAGGATTGGCATTTTGGCATAATGGCATGAAGCAGATGTCGGCCAATAAACCGCTGATCTCGCCAGCCGATGCAGAAGGTTTGAAATTCCGCGTACAAGCATCTGATGTGCTGGTGGCTCAGTTTGAGCAGCTTGGCGCAAACCCGCAAAAAATGTCCTTCAAAGAAGTTTATGGTGGCCTACAAACCAAGGTTATCGATGGACAAGAGAACACCTGGTCCAATATCTACGGTAAGAAGTTCTTTGAAGTTCAAGACGGCATCACCGAGACCAATCACGGCATACTCGATTACCTTGTGGTGACCTCGACCGATTTTTGGAACAATTTACCAGCGGATCAGCGCGATCAGCTCAACACCATAATTCAAGAAGTCTCGGTTGCGCGTAATGCCGAATCAAGCAAAGTAAACCAGCAAAACAAAACCAACATCATTGAAGCGGGTGGGGAAGTTCGTAGTTTAACGCCTGCACAGCGCCAAGAGTGGGTTGTTGCCCTGCAACCCGTATGGGCCAAGTTTGAGAAAGACATTGGTGCAGAACTGATTCAAGCTGCACTGGATTCTAACAATAATTAACCCGTTTTGGTTTGGCCCTCGACATCGGGACGAGGGCCTTTTGTCTGATCTTAAATTTTAGAAGCGAATTACTATGGAACAGTCGATTTTTGCTCGAGTGGGTAAGGTCACCGATAGTCTCGAAGAGGGCTTGATTGCGTTCTTTTTAGGTGCGATGACGCTGCTTACCTTTGCCAATGTTATTTTTCGATATGTCTTCAATGACAACATTCTTTGGGCATTAGAACTGACCGTCTTTATGTTTGCATGGATGGTGCTTGTTGGGGCGTCTTATGGTGTTAAAAAACATTTTCATATCGGTGTTGATGTGATTATCAATTTGGCGCCGGAAAAAATGCGCAAAGTGTATGCGTTAGTCGCCGCCGCCTGTTGTTTAACATTCTCGGTTTTACTGTTGATTGGTTCTTGGAACTACTGGTATCCATTCGTGACCGATCGAGCATGGTATGAAACGGACGATATCCCCATGCCGGAGATGCTGCAATTTTTGGCGGATTGGCTCAATGAAGGTGAGCGTTATGAAAAAATGCCTCGATTTATCCCCTATATGGCGTTGCCTATTGGTATGGCATTACTGACGTTGCGTTTTGCGCAAGCCACTTGGCAAATCATCTTGAATAAATCGGATCGATTGATAGCAGGTCATGAAGCTGAAGAAGATTTACAGGCGTTAAAAGCCGAGTTAGCGCAAGCTGGAGATGAGCTCGCGAACAGCCAGAACAAGAGCAATAAAAACGGCAAGGAGAGCGAATAAATGGATATCCTATTTCTGTTCATTATGGTGATTGGCTTTATGCTGATTGGCGTGCCGATCGCGGTTTCGCTGGGCTTATCTAGCATGCTGTTTTTAATGATGCATTCTGATGCGTCTTTAGCGTCGGTTGCTCAAACGTTATTTAATGCCTTTGCGGGTCACTACACTTTGTTGGCGATTCCCTTTTTCATATTGGCTTCTAGCTTTATGTCGACAGGTGGAGTGGCGAAACGAATTATCCGTTTTGCGATCGCAATGGTCGGTTGGTTCCGTGGTGGTTTAGCCATGGCATCGGTGGTGGCCTGTATGATGTTTGCTGCGCTGTCAGGCTCATCGCCGGCGACGGTGGTCGCGATCGGTAGTATCGTTATTGCAGGGATGATTAAAAACGGTTACTCAAAAGAATTTGCTGCGGGCGTGATTTGCAACGCAGGCACGCTGGGTATTTTGATCCCGCCGTCGATTGTTATGGTGGTGTATGCGGCGGCGACGGATGTATCGGTTGGACGAATGTTTTTGGGTGGTGTGATCCCCGGCTTATTGGCGGGTGTGATGCTGATGATTGCGATATATATTGCGGCTCGCATCAAAAAGCTCCCTAAACAGCCGTTTGTGGGTTGGAAAGAGATGTTTATTGCCGCCAAAGACGCCAGTTGGGGATTGTTGTTGGTGGTGATCATCCTCGGTGGTATTTATGGCGGTGTGTTTACCCCAACAGAAGCTGCGGCGGTTGCGGCGGTTTATTCGTTCTTGATTGCTAATTTCATCTACCAAGATATGGGGCCGTTTGCTGATAAAGAAAACACCAAGCCGGTGTTAGTTAAAGTGCTGCAAGCTTTTGTCCACAAGGATACCAAAAGCACCTTGTATGATGCGGGTAAGCTGACGATTATGTTGCTATTCATCATTGCCAATGCCTTGATTCTAAAGCACGTATTAACGGAAGAACGTATTCCGCAAATGATCACTGAGTCGATGTTGTCGGCAGGGTTAGGGCCAATCACCTTCTTAATTGTGGTGAACGTATTGCTCTTGATTGGCGGTCAGTTTATGGAACCGTCCGGCTTGTTGATTATTGTCGCCCCATTGGTTTTCCCAATCGCGATTGCATTAGGGATCGACCCGATTCATCTTGGTATTATGATGGTGGTGAATATGGAAATAGGGATGATAACGCCCCCCGTAGGCCTAAATCTCTTTGTGACGGCGGGGGTTGCCAAAATGTCGATGATGCAAGTCGTGAAGGCGGCACTACCATGGGTTGGTGTGATGTTCCTCTTCCTCATCATCGTTACTTACGTGCCGTGGGTATCAACGTGGTTGCCGACTACGCTGATGGGGCCTGAAATAATCACCAAATAGTTTCGTAGGCAATAGCTTCGTAGAAAATAGATTCGTATGAAATAGATTCATAGGAAAAAGGCGAGGAGGCGCTAAACCTCCTCATCGATATGCTTTTTTCCTTCGTTTCGCGGGTCACAACCCATTTGCCTGCGTTCGTAAAATCGCCATTTTGCTTGGCGATTTTTACGTCTATCTTCACCTGAACGCTGATCAGGTCGGTAAATGCCATTAATCAAAACCGTGTCGGCGATGACTTTTATTTTGGTTTTTTCTCCCATCGTATTCCTCCCCAGCTTTTTGTTTAAGTATTATCGATATTTCAATACTTTGCCAAATTTGGATGATATCAATGTGGTTTATAAACCGAGTGGAGTAAGTACATAGCTCAATCGTCAGGCTATTAAGCCGCAATCACTACTGGGTGTCCTAGGCTTGGGTGAGTGATGATCGACACCTTGTGCTGATAAACTTGTTCAATGACAGTAGAACTCAGCGCTTTTTCAGGAATATCATCAGCAACGATAGAACCATTATTTAAGATCACGATACGATCGGCGTATTGGGCGGCTAAGTTCAAATCATGCAATACCGCAACGACGGTAGCGCCTTGCTGTGCCCATTTTTGTGCGAGCGCGAGTGTGCTGTGTTGATGATGGATATCCAAAGCTGAGGTCGGCTCATCAAGGAGTAAAATCTTGTTCTTACCACTTTGTTCAAGTTGCGTTAGAACTCGGGCGAGATGAATGCGCTGCTTTTCTCCGCCTGACAATGTTGGATAATCTCGGTTGGCTAAATGGATAACATCGATCTGTTGCATATAACCATCAATCACACCATCTAGTTCCTCGCGTGACATCGACAGCCCCAGCCCTCCCAGTGCAACGACTTCACGCGCGCTAAAATTAAACGACAACGAACTACTTTGCGGTAATACACCAAAGTGTTTTGCGAGTTGATCAGAACGCCATTGTTCACGTGGCTGGCCGAATAATGCAAAATTACCTCGCGCGCTAATCTCCCCGGTAAGTGATTTCAGTAATGTACTTTTGCCAGTGCCATTAGGGCCAAGTAACGCGGTAAATTCACCTCGATTGAGAGACAGATTGACGTCATCTAGAATGGTTCGGCCACTTAAAGCGATGGATAAATTCTGTATGGCGACCGTCGTTTGCGCGCGATATTCGTCGATCGAATGGCCTTGAGTAGCTTGATCGGATGAAAACAGAGATAACATTATAAACGCCCCTTTTGTTTGATAAGTAACCAGATGAAAAAGGGCGCGCCCAGTAAAGCGGTTACAATACCTACGGGCATATCTAATGGGGCAACCACTGTGCGAGCCAGCATATCGGCGACTAAAAGTAACAAACCGCCCATAAGCAAGGTCACAGGTAGTAGAGAACGAAAATTGGGTCCAATGAGCATTCGAGCTAGATGTGGCACTATTAGCCCTATAAAGCCGATCATACCGGCTAGCGCGACGGTGACACCCACCCCAGCAGCGGCAAGAATGATTAAACGTCGTTTTAGTGATTGCACATTGATGCCCATATGGCGAGCTTCGGCTTCACCTAATAACATCGCATTGAGTTTATCTGCGTCGCGGTAGTATACGATGAACAGTATCGCTAGAGTACTGAAAGCCAGCCATAGACCACGAGGGTTCGCTCCCGCTAAAGACCCCATAGTCCATAATGACAGGTCACGTAATGCTTGATCGTCGGCAAAATAGTTAAGTAAACCTAAGGCTGCGCCTGCTAGGGCGGCGATCGCAACCCCTGCCAGTAACATCATGGTCACTGATGTGCCATTGGCGCCAGTTCCCAAGCGATAGACGACAAAGGTAATCACCGTACCTCCAAGGCAGGCAAAGACGGGAACCGTACCAAATAATAGTAAAGTCGGATAATGGGTCGCGAGTTCGCCAAACAGAACGATCGCGATTGCGGCTCCAAGCGCGGCACCCGATGAGACACCGATAATTCCCGGATCTGCTAATGGATTGCGAAATAAACCCTGCATTACCGCGCCGCTAATCGCTAAAATGCCGCCAACGGCGATCGCGAGCAAAGTGCGAGGTAAACGCACTTGTTGCACGACCATGGTGATATGAGCCGGTAGATCAGCCTTGGCACTAGAAAAAAAGAGGTTAGGTAGCAGTGATTTAATGCTATCAAAAAAGCCAATATTCATCGGGCCAACACTGATGGATGCGACCGTGGCAAAGTAAAGAGAAATCGCTGCGATAATACACAGTGATTTTGCGCTAAGTAGACGTGACGCTGTCATTGTGGAAACTACCATTGTGAATCGTTACTGTGATTCTTTGGGGTGAAACTGATTGAACAGGTCATCAGCCAGTACCAAGCTCTCGATACCCAGCCCACCGATAATTGCGCTGCCATTAACGGCAATAATACGATCTTGGCTGCCAGCGGGGGTCGCTGCTAATAATGGAAACTCTTGTAAAATACCTTCTTTACCGCCCAACGCTTGCCATGCACGTTTGGTGACCAAAAGATAATCGGGTTGCATTTCTACCATTGCTTCTTGTGAGACAGGTTTATATGAGCTCATCATATTTTTGGCTGGGTTTTGCCCACCAGCGAGCTGAACGATGACATCAATAGTGGTTTTATCACCAGCAATCGTTGCCGGACGTCCTTTGCTGAGCATCGCAAACAGAACCTTTGGTGCGTCTGTAACATCTCGTTGTTGCATCGCATCGAGTTTTGACTTAATTGAAGCTTTTAGGTCTACCGCATGGTCTTGTGTGCCGGTAATCGCGGCGATTTTATCGATGCGATTAAAGAGATCTTGCTCAGTATCACCAGATGGAACGGTTTCGACATCAATCCCGCCATTTTTAAGCAGTGTTAACGTGCTATCTGGCCCCATTTCATGCGAACCAATTAGGTGAGTTGGCGATAAGGCCATTAGCCCTTCGGCAGAGAGTTGACGGTGATAACCGACCAGTGGCAGCTTCTCATCCTGATTGTATTTTTTACTGGTTACGTCGAGTGCAACTAACTGCTCTTTTGCTCCTAAGGCAACGATAAGCTCAGTGATACTAGAGCCTGCGCTAATAATGCGATTCGTTTGCGCGGATTGAGACTCGGTGTGTTGTTGTGCCATTAGAGAGCTTGAGGCTACCAATAGGCCAAAAGCAAAAGCGAGCTTTTTCATTAATGTTCTTCCATAACAATGTTTGTGGCGGAGATATGATTTGTTTGCATAAAAGCGAGTAAGTTAAGCATGGATTCGACGTTGGCTTTCTTATCCGCTGCAATGACAATCGCTTTATCGGGGGTTTCATTGCGAGCTTTGAGTAGCGCCGCAGTAAACTGTTCCCAATCGTGAAATTCTGTGCCATCGACAGCCCACTGATTCGCCTGCTCAGAGCGGTCATCTGAATAGAGAATCGCTACAGAGATCACCGGCTTGTCAGGTCGGGTCAGTGTGTTGCTTTCTTCTGTTTTAGGAATGTCGACATTGAGTGTTTGCACACTAACATTGGCAGTAAGTAACAGAAAAACCATCACAATAAAAATGATGTCGAGCATCGGGGTTAAGTCGGGTTTAAATTCCTCATCACTGAATTGGGAATGTGATTGAATCATCAAACCACCTCTTCAGTGGTAGGCGTGATAAAGATTTTTTGCTTAGCGCATTCTTGTTTATCACAGCGACTTTCTGCACAAGGGTCTACCGAGATACCTTCGATATGTAAATTGCTATGATTGAGCGTGTATTCAATTTTGGCTAAGGTTTTCTCCACCCACATACTGAGCAGTTGCGCTCCCATAATAGCGGGTAGGGCAATCAATAAACCCGCGGCGGTGGTGGTCATCGCAAGGCCGAGACCATCGGCTAGATTTGCCGGAGAAATTGCCCCTTGAGTTGAAGTGATACCTTTGAACATCTCCATTAACCCCAACACGGTACCAAGTAAACCGATGAGCGGGCTAATAACACCAATCATCGATAGCAAACGGATACCAGAGCGAAATTGCTGGCGTTTCTTAAATAGCCAAATACTGACCGCCTCTTCACGCAAAGGTTTAGTGAAGTGACGATGGTTAAGTAGCATACGCATGGATTGGAATGCGAGCTGGCGGCCACTTAATTTTTGCGTAATAAAACGATCCACTTCATCCGCATTATTGAAGTCGAGTTTATGCACCTGCTGCAAAATTTGTTTGGTGTAGGTTCGACCATTGAGCAGCATGTAGAAGGTTCGCTCAATTAAGATAACCAGAGTGAGAAATGACATGGTGATAAGTGGCCATGTCATGATACCGAGTTGGCTTTGAATATGACTCAATGTTTGCATCATGATTTGTGGTACTACTGTAGTTTGAAATTAATCGGAATTTGCACACGATGAGCAATAGCTTGGCCTTGCTCTATTCGGCGTGAAAATTGCCATTGTTTGATGGTATTCAATGCTCGCTGATCCAGTATGGAATGGCCGCTGGATGAGATAATTTTCTGCTTAACCTGTTTTCCTTCTCTATCGAGCCATACTTCAATTAGTGTTTTCCCTTCGAGTCCTTTTTTACGTGCGAGCCTTGGATAAGAAACTGGAACAGGTTTGGCACTGAATTGCGGCTTACTTACGAGCATCGGTTCACGATTTTGTGCGGCGCTCTGGTGTGGTTCGGCGTTCATTTCATCGGCGTGTTCGATGGTTTTTTTTGCGTTTTCTTGCGGCTTCAGTTTTGGTTTAGCCGCTGGCGGAATGTCTTGCTTAGCGACTGATTTTTCAATCTTCTTCACATCGGTTATATGAGAATCTGGCTTGCTCTTTGGCATAACCGTTTTCTGATGCTTTAGAGGATCAGGTTTTGGTGTCTCCGTTTTTGCAGGCTCTAGCGTAGGCTTTTTTGCCACGACAGGTTTAGGCTTGCTAGCGTTCGTCTTCAGCTTGTCTTGTTGCGGCCTTTCCGGCTCTGTTGGGCGTTCGAGTTCTTGTTGCTTGCTGATGTCATCAAGGTGACTTTTTGTTTGTTCAATGGGTTTGGCAGCCGCTTGGGCAAGCAGTTGAATCTGCACGGCATTGATACCTTGGTCCATAGATACCTGCAGAATTTTCTCTTGTGGAGCATATGACAACGCCACGCCTTGAATAAGACATGCAATCAATCCAGCAATAAAGTAGCGAAGCTTTGCCATGAGGAAACCCACAAACAATTGACGTAATAAAATGGTGTGAGAAAGCAAACCGACACCGAACAACGAGACCTATTATCCATTAAATAATAATGAGATCAAATATCATTTGCATTATCACTTGCGATCTATATTATGTCGAGAATAATTCTTATTTACAACTTTATTTATAAGATTTCACCCACAAGTTTCACGTCGAACATGGCATGGCAGCAGGATGAGTTTCTCCACTAAGTGAGTAAGCAATCTGAATGCTTTTGCTGACATTTCGTCAATTTGTGTGCAGTGAAATAGGTGCCATGAAGACGCTATGAATCCAATCGCCTCAGGAGCTTCCCCTATAGAGGTCGCTCGCTTAGATGTGCCTGCTACTGACGTAATTACGTTTGATAGTCATGATGAATCTATCGTTGGTCGGAATACCCCCGATCCACTTCGTTTTGCTTTTAGCGGTAAAACTGGCCCTCATGTTGGTGGTGGCTCAGTACCTGTAGCGCAAAGTAAAACACAAGATAGCGTTTTAGATGCGCTCAATACGCCAGCGATGAACAAAGCACGCTGTCTCTATATTCATATTCCTTTTTGTCGAGTTCGTTGTACCTACTGCAACTTTTTTCAGTACGCCTCGAGTGAGTCATTGATCGCCGAATACTTTGCTGCATTAACGTTAGAAATTGAGCGTAAATCTGCATTTGTTTGGACACAAAGCCTGCCTTTTCAAGCAGTTTACGTCGGTGGTGGTACGCCAACGGATCTAAGTGCCGAGCAAATCAAACAGCTAGGCCAGATGATTCGCCAGTACTTCCCATTGACACCGGACTGTGAAATTACCTTAGAGGGCCGAGTAAACCGCTTTAGTGAGGCAAAGTTTGAGTCAGCGCTTGAAGGGGGATTTAACCGATTTTCTCTAGGTGTGCAGAGCTTTGATAGCAAGGTTCGTCGGGCGGCTAAACGTCTTGATGATGGCGACGTAGTCATTGAGACGTTACAAAAGATGGTGCGGTATAACGCTGCGCCTATCGTGATCGATTTGCTCTATGGTTTGCCGTATCAGACGCTAGACATTTGGCAACATGATTTGCAGATGTATCTCGAAACAGGCGTTGATGGTGTTGATCTCTACCAATTACTTGAATTGCAAAACTTGCCAATGGCACGTTTGATCGAACAAGGGAAACTTCCTCAACCCGCCAATACGGCAACCAAAGCTGAAATGTACAAAATGGGAGCGGACTTTATGGCCCGTTTTCATCAACGTCGCTTGAGTGTGAACCATTGGGCTTCAACGAATCGTGAGCGAAGTATTTATAACAGCTTAGCGAAAACCAATGCGGAAGTATTGCCTATCGGCGCAGGTGCGGGCGGTAATTTCAATGGCATAAGTGCGATGCAGCACCGCGATATGAATGCATACATCGAGGCTATTCAACAGCAGCAGTTCCCTGTTGGTATGGCGTTTAAAAGTGACCCAAACAATGCCTCTCTGAACCAATTCAAAGCCGCGTTTGACCGAGGAGTGTTGCTAAAACATGACTTTATCCCATGGTTTGAGCGATTGATGCCGCTATTTGAAGCTTGGCAATTACGGGGGCTTGTGACGATAACCGAACAGGCGGTTGCACTCACACAAGCTGGCCAATTTTGGTCGGTTAATTTGGCGACGAATCTCATTAAAGTTATCCAGAACGATCAAGCGAATCGCTTGGCTTTAGCTGGCTAACAACCGTTAGATAAATTCGAACCTAAGGAGAAAGCATGTACAGCACATGTTCAATGACAGAAGTAAAACAGAAAGTAACAGCAGCACTGGCTCTTGATGCCGCCACGCCAGTGTCTGAAATGTCTCAGCAACTTGCATTGAGCGAAGGCGCGATCACCTTTGCATTGCCAGAAGCGATGTTGACGCAGGTTGATGGACAGCATGCTCAAGCGATCTTAGAGCAATTGCCTGCTTGGGGAAACGTTACGACGATTGTCCACTCGTTTGGGTCAATATTTGAAACTAAAGCCCCATTTCCCAAAGGAAAGGAAGCCCATGGTTACTACAATCTTATGGGGAGAGAAGGTGAGTTGCATGGTCACTTGCGTCTCGACTTAGTTGCCCATATCGCGTTTGTTAGTAAGCCATTTCGTCGTATGGAAAGCCACTATATTGGTTTTTTTGATGCTGAGGGTAACTGCATTTTTAAAGTCTATGTTGGGCGTGACAAAAAGCGTCAACTACTCGTAGAACAAGTGATCGAATTTGGCAAAATGAAGGAGCAATTAAGCGCATGAGTTTAGAAAGTCAGCCAGAAAATAATCAAGACCAAACCTCTCAAAGAGAAGAGGTACGTCGAGAGCGTCTACAAAATCGTTTAGAGCCAGAAGTACAAGAATTTAGAGATTCTCGCCAAACACTTCAGCTTGCAACGATCAGCCCAGAAGGCATTCCTAATGCCACTTACGCACCGTTCGCTTTTGATAGCCAAGCCTATTATATCTTGGTGAGTGATATCGCCTCTCATGGGCGTAATCTCAAAACCAATCGCAATGTCTCGATCATGATGGTGCAAGACGAGAGTGAAGCAAAACAGATCTATGCGCGTAAGCGTTTAACATTCGACACCACAGCAGAATTGGTTGAAAGACACTCACCCACTTGGCAACGCGGTGTTGCAGCTTTACAAGCTCGTTTTGGCGAGATCATCGACAACCTAAGCGAGCTTGGGGACTTTAATTTGTATCGTCTGACGCCAGAGTCGGGACGTTATGTAAAAGGATTCGGCCAGGCATTTGAAATTTCGGGTAATGATTTACTGGATTTTGTTCATCTCACCGAAGGACACGTTCAAGCCGAAAAAGCCCGTACGGCATAATTGCGCCTTGCGGAATTCTCAGACTCCCTATTAATAATATTCTAAATCGAGGGAGTTTTTTAATCATTCTAAATGGATATATTGATGATAAAGCAAACTCAACTTGCGCTGTTAATCAGCGCTGTTTTATCTGCTCCAACATTGGCAGAAGAAGTCTACTCATTCGATGAAGTAGTGGTATCAGCGACACGTACAAACAACCAACTAGACGATGTTGCTGCCTCAGTATCTGTTATAACAGATACTGAGATTGAAAATGATATGGTTACAGGTCTTGATGACCTGTTCAAATATACTCCGGGTGTTACGGTGGAAACCAATGCTCGTCAAGGTGTGCAGGGCATTAATATCCGCGGTATTGAAGGAAACCGTATCAAAGTACTGGTTGATGGAGTATCACAAGGGAATCAATTTGATTCTGGTGGCACGTTTCTTAATTCATCAAGAGTTGAAGTGGATACAGATTTATTGAAATCTGTTGAAGTGGTTAAAGGTGCGGCTTCCTCATTGCAAGGTTCGGATGCAATTGGCGGTATCGTTGCTTTTGAAACCAAAGATCCTGCCGATTTCCTCCAAGGGCGAGATGTTGGTGGTCATGCGAAATTTAATTACTCCTCAGCGGATAGAACGTTTAGTGAATCTGTCGCTTTAGCGAACAAGGTCGGAGAATTAGAATCACTTGTGGCCTATACGCGACGAGATGGTAAAGAGCTAGAAAACTTTGGCAGTCCGGAATCGTTGGATAGTGAAGCTAATGACTTACTGGTCAAGTTGCAATATCAACTTAATCAAGCCAACAGAATCGAGTTCAGTGGTAACTATATTCGCAATGAGAGTACAGGGCCGCAGACTTACGAGTCGAATCGTTACTCAAGCTACTCAAATGCATCGAGTAATGACACAACTAAACAATATCAACTTGGCATCAAACATATTTGGGGGGGCGATCTTGTAATCGCTGATGCGATTGAATGGCAATTGAGCTATCTCAATAAAGATGAAAGCGCGCTAACAAATCGAACGGTTGAACCTAACAATCCAGGGGCCATTCCTATCGCTCAAACCAAAGACTATATCTACAGTGATAAAGGTTACCAGTTTGATATTCAGTTAGATAAATTCCTTTCACTAGGTTCGACCGAGCACTACATTGTTTATGGTATGTCTTACCAAGATAAAGACATAAAAAAACATCAATAAAGAACGCAATAATCCAGGCGTAGATAAAGAAATTTTCTATATGCCGAGTGCCAGTGAAAGTCGCTATGGTCTGTTCGTTCAAGATGAAATTACCATGGGTGATTGGATTATTACTCCAGGATTACGCTTTGACTCATTTAACACCGATCCAGGTGATGCAACTGCCAACCCAAGCGGCAATGCCCAAAGTGATTACACTAAGTTTTCTGATTCAGCAGTGACGGGGCGCTTAGGGGCGATCTACAAACTAAACCAAGAACACCGAATTTTTGCTCAAGTGAGTCAAGGTTTCCGCGCTCCAGAATTTAAAGAGCTCTATTACTCTTTCGGTAACCCGAATCATGGTTATATCAATAAGCCAAATCCGGATTTGAAAGCTGAAGAAAGTATCTCGTACGAATTAGGTTGGAGACACAATAACGATATTTCACAGAGTGAAATTGCTGTTTTCTACAGTGATTACGATAACTTTATTGAATCTAAACAAGTCTCTGGTGAAATGAGAAATCCAATGAATCCTGCAATCATTCAATACGTGAATGTCGAAGAGGCAGTGATTAAAGGCATTGAATTATCCAATCGTCTGTCTTGGGATGGTTTTATGCCTGTTGAAGGTTTCAGTTCGCGAGTTGCGGCCGCTTATACGGAAGGAAAAGATGGCGAAGGTAAACCTCTGAACGATGTCAATCCATGGAATGCCGTGATTGGATTGAATTATGATTCGATTAACCAGTGGGGAACTTCTTTAAACCTTAGTTATACCGCAGCGAAGAAAAAGAGTGATATCAATACTGACGAGTCCGATATTCTGCCTATCTCGAGCGCGACCGTGGTTGATTTAACCGCTTACTACAAGCCAATGGAGGATTTAACACTTCGAGCTGGTGTCTTCAACTTAACTGACGAAGAGTATTACAGCTGGAATGATGTTAAGGGTGAAACCGTTGTTGATAAAGATTTAACTCAAGCGAGCCGCAATTGGGCCGTTACGGTTAAGTATGATTTCTAGTCGATCTTAAGTCATTGTTTAGATAATTATTTTAAAGGGCACGTGGTGCCCTTTATTATTTATAATCATTCTTATCCAACCCATATTTCTGCATTTTATCGTATAAGGTTTTACGAGCTACCTGCAATTGTTGCATCGTCTCATTGATGCGACCGCCATTGCTGGTTAGCGCTTGTTCGATAGCCAATTTCTCAAATTCTGCCACTTGGTCTGTTAGCGTTGGCGCATTTAATTCGGCAGAATTCACGTTATCCAGTTGGCCTAAGTTGCCTAACAAAACAAATCGCTCCGCACTGTTTCTTAGCTCTCTGACGTTACCCGGCCAGTCATGGCTAAGTAACGCTTGCAGGTCCGCTTGTGGAATTGAGGCTGCGTCTTTGCCATAGCGGGCCGCGGCCACCAACAAAAAATGATGGAATAGGGCCGGAATATCCTCTTTTCGCCGACGGAGTGGCGGCAGATCTAATGTCACTACGTTTAGACGATAATAGAGGTCTTGGCGAAACTCCCCGCGCTCGGCAGCTAGTTTTAGGTCCACTTTCGTCGCGGCGATCACGCGAATATCAATCGGGATGAGCGAATTGGAACCCACTCGTTCGATGCTGCGCTCTTGTAATACTCGCA
Source organism: Vibrio sp. N418 (assembly GCF_000222565.1). Lineage (NCBI taxonomy): Bacteria > Pseudomonadati > Pseudomonadota > Gammaproteobacteria > Vibrionales > Vibrionaceae > Vibrio > Vibrio sp. N418. The sequence continues at coordinate 73,165 of NZ_AFWD01000098.1, read as the reverse complement.
ATAAGCGAATTTGTGCCTGCATCGGCATGGATTCGATTTCATCTAAAAACAGCGTTCCGCCATTGGCATGTTCGATTTTGCCGATACGAATGCTATCGGCTCCGGTAAATGCGCCTTTTTCATGGCCATAAAGCTCACTTTCAATTAAGTTTTCAGCTACGGCGCCGCAATTGATGGCAACGAAATTTTGCTCTCGACGTCCGCTTTGCTCATGAATTGAACGGGCAAACAGCTCTTTACCTGTGCCTGTCTCACCAAATAAAAGAATATCAGCTTGCGTATCAGCAATATGCGTAATGGTATCGCGGAGAGTGATCATCAATTGGCTATCACCGATGATACGAGGCCCTAAAGTCTGGCTTGCTTTGAGGTTGCGTTTTAATGCTTGATTTTCGAGAGTCAGATTACGCTTATCGAGCGCTCGCCGAGTGGTATCGATAAGACGATCAACCGAAAAAGGTTTTTCGATAAAGTCGTAGGCGCCGCTACGCAGTGCTTTTACGGCCATCGCGATATCGCCATGACCGGTTATTAAGATCACCGGGACATCGGTGTCTTGGTTAAGGACGGTTGAGAGTAGGTTTTCTCCAGAAATGCCTGGTAAACAAATATCGCTAATGACGACTTTTGGTAAGCCATCGGCTTTGATGGCCAATAACGCTTGCTCGGCATCGGCAAAAAAACGCGCAGAAATATTCTCCAGCTCGAAGCTTTGCTTGATGGCAATTCGGATATCGCTTTCGTCATCGATAAAAAAAACGTCGTCCATCATTCGTCCTTCATCGGTTGTGGGTTCGTTATATCAATGGTTTTCGCCGTGTGAGACGAAGCACTTTTACTCAGTAACAAGGTAAAACGCGCACCACCAAGTGCTGAAGAAGAGGAGGTGAGGTCCCCCTCCATGGCATGCATGATTTGTTGTGAGATAGACAGACCTAAGCCAAGACCATTCTTTTTGGTGGTGTAAAAGGGTTCAAACAGTTTCATTTTCGTTTTGTCATCAATGCCATCCCCATTGTCATCAATATGAACATGTACTTCAGTGTCTGTTGTTTCAATACTCAGTGCTATTTTGCGCTCGGCTTGTGTCTCAATGGCTTGAATGGCATTACTGACTAAATTAACCAGTACTTGTTCAAGCTGGATCGGGTTGACCTCAACCTTAATTGAATCATCAGTAAACTCGGTTGCTACCGCTATTTGTTTGGCTTTCAATTGAGGAGAAGTTAACGCCAGAGCTGCTTCAACCACAGGGATGAGGTTTAATGTGTGCCGCTCTGAACTGTCAGATTTACGGGCGAAGGATTTGAGTTGCTCGCTAATTTTTGCCATCCGTATTGTCAGTGCTGAGATGCGGCTTAAATTGTCATCTGTTCGCTCAGTTTCGCCTTTTGCTAAAAAGCGTCGACCGTTATCTGCAAAACTACGAATGGCCGCGAGTGGGTTATTGAGTTCATGGCTGATACTGGCCGACATCTGGCCTAACACCGCAAGTTTGGCTGCTTGAATTAGCTCATTTTGGGTTTGTCGTAATACTTGTTCGGTTTTTTCTCGTTCATGGTTTTCAGCATGCAACTCTGCGGTGCGTTCCATGACTAAAAACTCTAATTTTTGTTTGGCTTCTAACTGTAACTGTTCAAACTGGCGCTTTCTTTGATTTTGCTGATGGACGAGTTGTAAGGAGAGAATCGCAATGGTGAAAAACAGTGTCAGTACCAGTAAGAAGCTCAACGTAGGCCAAAGCACCGTTCGTTTTGGCGAGAGCACGCGAATGATGAGGTCGACATCTTTCAGTGCGCGGGACGACACAATATAGTCGCCTTGCCCTCCGCCTTTGGTTACGTCTTGAAATTCTGTTTGACCGAGGTTGAAATCACCTTGTAGGCCAAGTGAAGGGAGGGCAGAATCGAGATAGCGCCTAGATTGAACGATCTGTTGTTGGGTTTGCTGATCGATATCACTCAAGCTGTGAAATAGCCATTGAGGATTGCTCGACATAAAAATGACTTGATTGACGTCGGTGGCGACGAAGTAATTGTTCTCACTATTCCAGTTCGCTTCGATGGCGGTGAGATCCATTTTTATCACGATGACGCCAATGATTTCCGCGGCATAGACCACCGGATAACTGTAGTAATAACCACGTTGCCCAGAGGTGGATCCTAAAGCGAAATATTCACTGCTATCGCCCTGTATAGCTTGTGAGAAATACGGCCGCCATGCGAAATTACGTCCGATGAAACTGCGTGGTAAATCCCAGTTGCTGGCCGCTAAAGTTGTACCTTGGGCATCGAGTAAATAGCTATCGGCGGCATTAATCACTTGATTGACCTGGGCCAAGTAGCGATTGGTAATATCGACCTGTGCTGAGTTCTTCGGTTTGAGTAGGGCGGAAATAATTTCTTTATCTTGCGCGAGCAGCTGTGGCAAGTGGGCGTATTTATCCAGTTTGGTGTTAATGTGGCTAGCAAAGCGATCTAATTGTGCCTGATGTTGCTCAAGTTGGGCTTGATAGTTCAGGTTCCACACCCAACGACCTCCCAAGACTAGGCAGAGAAAAAACAGCACCAAAATGTAGAGATTCACGCGTCGAATAGCCAAGATGTAAAATCCTTATCAATCCTTTTAGCGTCAGCCTATCGGGTTTTGTTATCAAGGTGTTGTACCGCTTTGTGAAAATGGGCGATAAAACCGGACTTAGATCTCCTTTTATTACTCCAATTAAAAAAAACGCTAGTTTCTATTGAAAAACACATTAATGTCCCCATTTCTGTGTACATTGACTGCTTTATCGTTCGTTTTTGTAGCAGTTAAATGAGAATTTAGGATATTCCCTGAATGTTGGATGGGATCGGCTCGACAGCTATGGCCTAGGTCGTTAGAATGCTGCGTCTAAATTTATATCCTGAGACTAATCGGAGATACCTTTCGCTGGGTGCGCTGTGATGATAGCTGAAATGGCTTGAACGGCGATGAACAGAAAAGATATCGCTAATTAGTTCGATAGCGCGAATCAGTGTTGTCGATTCTCGAATCTAAATAGGTGCTCTTAGAGTACAAACAAGGATGCAGTTACCAAGCTTTGCTTCGGTAGCTCATACGCTCGGTTTAACCGAGCCAGTATTGAGGTTAATTTATAATGCAAGTTACTGTTGAAACGCTAGAAGGCCTAGAGCGCCGTCTAAACATTACTGTTCCAGCTGCAAACATCGAAGACGCTGTTACTGCTGAACTACGCAACATCGCTAAAAACCGTCGTTTCGATGGCTTCCGTAAAGGCAAAGTGCCAATGAAGATGGTTGCTCAGATGTACGGTAAAGCAGTACGTCAAGACGTGATGGGTGAAGTAATGCACCGTCATTTCATCGAAGCGATCGTTAAAGAAAAGATCAACCCAGCTGGTACTCCAACTTTTGCTCCTGTTGAGACAAAAGAAGGCGCTGATCTAGTATTCAACGCAACTTTTGAAGTGTACCCAGAGATCGCTCTTAAAGGTCTTGAAAACATCGCTGTAGAAAAACCACAAGCGGATGTACAAGATTCTGACGTTGAAGAAATGATCGACACGCTACGTAAGCAGCAAGCAACTTGGAAAGAAGTTGAAGAAGCAGCTGAAGAAGGCAAACGTGCATCAATCGATTTCGTTGGTTCTATCGACGGTGAAGTGTTCGAAGGCGGTAAAGCTGAGAACTTCCCACTAGAGATGGGCGCTGGCCGAATGATCCCTGGTTTTGAAGACGGTATCACTGGTAAAACAGCTGGTATGGAATTCGAAATCGATGTGACTTTCCCAGAAGATTACCACGCTGAAAACCTAAAAGGTAAAGCAGCTAAGTTTGCAATCAAAGTAAACAAAGTTGAAGCTCGTGAACTTCCAGAACTAAACGACGAATTCGTTGCTAAGTTCGGCGTAGTTGAAGGCGGCATTGACGCACTTAAAGCTGAAGTTCGTAAGAATATGGAACGCGAACTTAAGCAAGCTGTTAAGAACCGCATCAAACAGCAAGCAATCGACGGTCTAGTTAAAGAAAACGACATCGACGTACCTGCTGCGCTAATCGACCAAGAGATCCAAGTTCTTCGTCAACAAGCAGCTCAACGTTTCGGTGGTAACCCAGAAGCAGCAGCTCAACTGCCACGTGAATTGTTCGAAGAGCAAGCTAAACGTCGCGTAGTTGTAGGTCTTCTTCTAGGTGAAGTAATCAAGTCTGAAGAGCTTAAAGCGGATGACGCTAAAGTGAAATCTCTAATCGAAGAGATGGCGACTGCTTACGAAGATCCAACTGAAGTTGTTGCTTACTACGAGCAAAACGAGCAAATGATGAACAACATGCGCAACATCGCTCTAGAAGAGCAAGCTATTGACGCAATCATCGCTAAAGCTCAGGTTACTGAAAAAGCAGTTGGCTTCAACGAGCTTATGAACCAACAGCCTGCTTAATAAGCAATATCTTGCGTAGAAAAGTTGACTAAGCATTAACTATTCTGCTAACAATGGTCCGTGTGATATTCATCATCCGGGCCATTTATTTTAGGGACATCAGAATATGAGCTACCAAGAACAAAATACTATCATGAACGCACTAGTGCCGATGGTGGTTGAACAAACTTCCCGTGGTGAACGTTCTTACGATATTTATTCTCGCTTGCTAAAAGAACGCATCATCTTCTTGACAGGTCAAGTGGAAGACAACATGGCAAACCTAGTGGTTGCCCAGTTGCTTTTCCTTGAATCTGAAAACCCAGATAAAGATATTTTCCTTTACATCAACTCTCCAGGTGGCAGCGTTACTGCAGGTATGGCTATTTACGATACCATGCAGTTCATCAAGCCAAATGTGAGCACGCTATGTACAGGTCAAGCTTGTTCTATGGGTGCATTCCTCCTTGCTGGTGGCGCGAAAGGTAAGCGTTTTGCTTTGCCTAACTCACGTGTCATGATTCACCAGCCACTAGGCGGATTCCAAGGCCAAGCGTCAGATATCCAAATTCACGCCCAAGAAATTCTATCTATCAAAGAAAAGCTGAACAACTTGCTTGCAGAGCACACTGGTCAGCCGATGGATATTATTGAGCGTGACACTGATCGTGATAACTTCATGTCAGCGGCGCAAGCGGCCGAATACGGTATTATCGATCAAGTGTTAACCCACCGCGGTTAATGAAACTTGCTTTGAGTCCAGTTTAGCTGAATTGAGCGGAGGTTCTGCTCAATTCTGAGGGGAAAGTTACCCCAAACTGTTATACACTCAAAGCGTATAGAGTTAAGGCTAAGAGGTTAGCGAATGACAGATAAAAGCAAAGAGAGCGGCAGTAAGCTGCTGTACTGCTCTTTCTGCGGCAAAAGCCAGCACGAAGTTCGCAAGTTAATCGCCGGTCCGTCAGTCTACGTTTGCGATGAATGTGTTGATCTATGTAACGACATTATTCGCGAAGAAGTCAAAGATGTGCTTCCTAAGAAACAATCTGAAGCGTTGCCTAAGCCACGCGAGATTCGTGAGCACCTCGATGATTATGTGATTGGCCAAGATTACGCTAAAAAAGTGCTAGCCGTAGCCGTTTACAACCACTACAAGCGTTTACGTAATGGTGATACAACGAGCGAAGGTGTTGAGCTTGGTAAGAGTAACATTCTGCTTATCGGTCCAACCGGTAGTGGTAAAACACTGCTTGCAGAAACGTTGGCTCGCTTCCTAGATGTACCGTTTACTATGGCGGATGCTACCACCCTGACAGAAGCAGGTTACGTAGGTGAAGACGTAGAAAACATCATCCAGAAGTTACTTCAAAAATGTGATTACGACGTGGCGAAAGCAGAACGTGGTATTGTTTACATTGATGAAATCGATAAGATCTCTCGTAAAGCTGAAAACCCATCAATCACGCGTGACGTGTCTGGTGAAGGTGTTCAACAAGCGCTACTAAAACTTATCGAAGGTACCGTTGCTTCAGTTCCACCACAAGGTGGCCGTAAGCACCCTCAACAAGAATTCCTTCAAGTTGATACATCGAAGATCCTCTTCATCTGTGGCGGCGCATTTGCTGGCCTAGATAAAGTGATTGATCAACGTGTTGCAACCGGTGCTGGTATCGGCTTTGGCGCAGAAGTGCGTTCAAAAGACGAAAACAAAACCGTTGGCGAACTGTTTAAGCAAGTTGAGCCTGAAGATTTGGTTAAATACGGTCTTATTCCTGAATTCATCGGTCGTCTACCAGTAACAACGACACTGACTGAATTGGATGAAGAAGCGTTAATCCAAATTCTTTGTGAGCCAAAGAACGCACTAACGAAACAGTACGCTGCGCTATTTGAACTTGAAGATTCTGAATTGGAATTCCGCGAAGATGCACTACGTGCTATTGCTAAAAAAGCGATGGATCGTAAAACAGGTGCTCGTGGTCTACGTTCAATTCTAGAAGCTGTATTGCTTGAGACCATGTATGAACTGCCTTCAATGGACAACGTAAGTAAAGTTGTGATTGATGAATCAGTAATCAATGGTGAGTCTGAACCACTGCTAATTTACAGCAACACAGACAGCCAAGCTGCTGGCGCGGAATCGTAATTTCGTTACTAGCAACAGCCAATAAAAAAGGAGGATATGAAATCCTCCTTTTTTTTATTCCTCTATTGAATCCAATCAATTAGCCCCCATATATTTCTGATAAGACTAAGCGGAAGAGAGAATAATATGAACTTGGAACGTTCCGAACGTATCGAGATCCCCGTACTACCTCTACGAGACGTAGTAGTTTACCCGCACATGGTAATTCCTTTGTTTGTTGGCCGAGAGAAGTCGATTGCTTGCTTAGAGGCCGCGATGGAATCCAATAAGCAGGTAATGTTGGTGGCGCAAAAAGAAGCCGACACTGAAGAACCGACCAAAGACGATTTGTTCTCTGTCGGTACAGTGGCGACTATTCTACAGTTGCTAAAACTTCCAGATGGCACAGTTAAAGTGCTGGTTGAAGGTCAACAACGCGCCAAAATCCATCAGTTTATCGAAAACGAATTCTTCTTGGCCGACGCAGAATATCTGGTGACCAATGATCTGGATGAACGCGAACAAGAAGTGATTGTACGTAGTGCGATCAATCAATTTGAAGGCTTTATCAAGCTGAATAGCAAGATCCCGCCAGAAGTATTGACCTCATTAAACGGTATTGATGAAGCCGCTCGTCTCGCCGATACGATCGCCGCTCACATGCCGCTTAAATTAGTCGATAAGCAAAAAGTTCTTGAGATCCTTGATATCACTGAACGTCTTGAGTTCCTTATGGGCCAGATGGAATCAGAGATCGATATCCTGCAAGTTGAAAAGCGTATTCGCACTCGTGTGAAAAAGCAGATGGAAAAATCGCAGCGTGAGTACTATCTGAATGAGCAAATGAAAGCGATTCAGAAAGAGCTTGGCGAAGGCGAAGATGGCATTGATGAATTCGAAGTTCTGAAAAAGAAAATCGAAGAGTCAAAAATGCCGCAAGAAGCGCGCGAGAAAACCGAGCAAGAACTACAAAAATTAAAAATGATGTCGCCAATGTCAGCAGAAGCGACCGTGGTTCGTGGCTATATTGATTGGATGATCGGTGTGCCATGGTCTAAACGCACCAAGGTTAAAAAGAACCTTGCCAAAGCGGAAGAGATCTTAAATGAAGATCACTACGGCTTAGAGCGCGTGAAAGAACGTATTCTTGAGTACTTGGCGGTACAAAACCGAATTAACAAGCTTAAAGGCCCAATCTTATGTTTGGTTGGTCCTCCAGGTGTGGGTAAAACGTCACTCGGTCGCTCAATTGCTTCGGCAACGGGTCGTCAATACGTCCGTATGGCGCTGGGTGGGGTTCGTGACGAAGCGGAAATCCGTGGTCACCGCCGTACTTACATTGGCTCTATGCCAGGTAAACTGATTCAGAAAATGTCGAAAGTTGGCGTGAAAAACCCACTGTTCCTATTGGACGAAATCGACAAAATGTCATCAGACATGCGTGGCGATCCATCATCAGCACTACTTGAAGTACTTGATCCTGAACAAAATAATGCGTTCAACGATCATTACCTAGAAGTGGATTATGATTTATCAGATGTGATGTTCGTTGCAACATCAAACTCGATGAACATTCCTGGGCCGCTATTGGACCGTATGGAAGTGATTCGTCTATCGGGTTACACCGAAGATGAGAAGCTAAACATCGCGAAAAGTCACCTGTTGGATAAGCAGGTAAAACGCAATGGTTTGAAGCCTAACGAAATCACCATCGAAGATTCTGCGATCATCGGCATTATCCGTTACTACACACGTGAAGCGGGTGTACGTAGCTTAGAGCGCGAAATCTCGAAGATTTGCCGTAAAGCAGTGAAGAACATTTTGCTTAACAGCGAACTGAAGTCGGTGACTGTCTCAATCGATAACTTGAAAGAGTACTTGGGCGTGCAACGTTTTGACTTCGGCAAAGCGGATGACAGCAACCGTATTGGCCAAGTCACGGGTCTTGCATGGACAGAAGTCGGTGGCGATTTGCTGACGATTGAAACTGAATCTATGCCGGGCAAAGGCAAGTTAACTCAAACGGGTTCGCTTGGCGAAGTGATGCAAGAGTCGATTCAAGCGGCGATGACGGTGGTCCGTACTCGTGCGGAAAAACTGGGTATTAACTCAGACTTCTACGAGAAGCGTGACATCCACGTGCACGTTCCTGAAGGTGCAACGCCAAAAGATGGTCCAAGTGCGGGTATCGCAATGTGTACCGCATTGGTTTCTAGCCTAACGGGTAACCCTGTAAAAGCAGAAGTGGCGATGACTGGTGAAATTACCCTGCGTGGTGAAGTTTTACCGATCGGTGGTTTGAAAGAAAAACTGCTTGCTGCGCACCGTGGCGGCATCAAAACCGTGCTGATCCCGAAAGACAACGAACGTGATTTGGAAGAGATTCCTGAGAACGTGATCGCAGACTTGAAAGTCATTCCAGTACAGTGGATTGATGAGGTTCTGAGCGTTGCTTTGGAAAGAGATCCATCCGGTGTTGAGTTCACTACTGAAAAATAGTGATGTGCAGCAAAAATAAGTAAAAGATTACGCTGATTAGCTGAAAAATGCTTGTCAGCGTTTTTTTTGGAAGCTAACTTTAGCCACTGTAGCTTGAACCCTTGATAGATAAGGGGTAGAGCTGAATTTGAAACTAAATGGAACGAATAGCCGTCTTACAAAATAATAACAGACGGCCCAAAGGGGAAATACCGTGAACAAAACTCAATTAGTAGAAAAAATCGCAGAAAACTCAGACCTATCTAAAGCAGCAGCTGGCCGTGCCCTAGACGCATTCATCGAGGCGGTAAGCGGTACTCTACAATCAGGCGACCAAGTTGCTCTAGTTGGCTTTGGTACTTTCAGCGTTCGTACTCGTGCAGCTCGCACAGGTCGTAACCCTAAGACTGGCGCAGAAATCCAAATCGCTGAAGCGAAAGTACCTTCTTTCAAAGCTGGTAAAGCACTAAAAGATTCTTGCAACTAATCTAAACAAGCTACGCGTCAGTAGTTTGTTAGAACCGTTTTAATTTATGCGCATCCTACTGATGCGCATTTCTTTTTCTGATATCATCTCGCTACCGAAATTATTTTAAATAGAAGCCGTGTTGTCTCATGCCGAGACGATAACGGATCATTCGCGGAGAGTAACAATAGTATGATGGATCGATTACGCGAAGGCGTGAATAGCATCGCGGTTAAAATTATCCTAAGCCTGATTATCCTGTCTTTCGTATTTGCGGGAGTAGGTAGCTACATCGTTGGTGGTACTAACAACGTTGCGGCTAAAGTTGGGAATGTCGAAATTAGTCGTGGTGATTTCGAACAGGCTTACCAAAACGAACGTAATCGTATGCAAGCTCAGCTTGGTGATTATTTCTCAAACTTACTGGCTGATCCAAGCTACGTAGAATCTTTCCGCCAATCTGTTCTTGACCGTATGGTGAATGATGCCTTGTTAGAGCAACACGCTCAAACACTAGGTCTACGAGTGGGTGATGCACAGGTTCGTGCGCTATTGCTATCAATGCCACAATTCCAAGTTGAAGGTGTCTTCAACCAAGAAGTGTACCAATCAGCACTACGTCGTGCAGGCTTTAGCCCTGAGAGCTTTGCTCAATACCTACGTCGTGATCTCGTGCGTAACCAGTTAGTAACGGCAGTCCAAGCGAGTGATTTTTCTCTTCCAGGTGAAGTGAATGCGCAAAGCGAACTGCTGATGCAAACACGTGAAGTGAAAACCATCAACCTAGCGTTGGCGGATTTCGCACAAAAAGTGCAACTGACTGACGAAGAAATTGCCGAATACTACAAGCAAAATCCAGAGCGCTACACTCGTCCAGAACAAGTGAAGGTTGCCTACATTGAGTTGTCTGCAGAAGCGCTAAAACAAAACATTCAGATTGATGATGCTGACGTACAAGCGTACTACCAAGCGCATCTTGATAAATACTCATCTGAAGAACAGCGTGAAGTAAGCCACATCCTTGTTCAAGGTGACGACGAAGCGAAAGCGCAAGCGATTCTAGATGAATTGAATGCTGGTGCTGATTTCGCAACGCTTGCTGAAGAAAAATCAGAAGATGTTGGCAGTGCAGAAGAAGGGGGTTCACTTGGCTTTATCGAACGTGACACCATGGATCCTGCCTTTGAAGAAGCCGCTTTCGCGCTTAAAAATCCAGGCGACATCTCTGGCTTAGTGAAATCGAACTTTGGTTACCACATCATCAAGCTTGATGCGTTGAAAGATTCAGTGGCGAAGCCATTGGCTGAAGTTGCGGCAACCATCAAACAAGAAATGCGTGATCAGCAAGCGATCGACCAGTACTACGAGTTGCAAAGCGAACTTGAAAAAGTCGCTTTTGAATACCCAGATTCACTGGACGATGCCGCTGAAGCGGTTAACGCGAAGATCGAAACGACAGACTTTATTTCTCAAGTGGATGCGCCAGAAATCCTAAAATCACCAGCAGTGATTCAAGCGATTCTTAGCCCAGAAGTGAAAGAAGATGGTTTGAACTCTGAAGTGATCGAAATTGCACCAGAGCACGTTATCGTGGTTCGTGTTGAAGATGCACGTGATGAGACCGTTTTACCGCTTGAAGCTGTACGTGATCAAGTTGTCGCGCAACTATCAAAAGTGAAAGGTGAACAGAACGCGATTGAGTTGGCTAAGACAGTGGTTGCTGAGCTAAAAGCGGGCAATCAAGCAGTATTGGCTGAGAACGGCTTAGCGTTTGGTGATGTTGAAAACATCGACCGTGGTTCACACCTTGCTGACGTTGTGTTCGCGATGGCGAAACCTGCGGAAGGCAAAGTTGAATATGCACAAGCAAAAGTCTTCAATGGCGATGTTGCTATTGTTGAGTTGCTGTCGATTTCAGATATGTTTACCACGCAATACAACGACCAAATCGCTGAACAGATGGTACAAATGAATGCGCAACAAGACCTAAGTGGTTTGATTAGCATTCTGCGTAAAACGACGGATATCGAATACTTTGCTGTGACTCAATAAGTCTTATCAATGTAAATGATATAAATATTAAAACGGGTTGCTTTGGCAGCCCGTTTTGTTTCTCACTATTGCAATCAACAAATCCTTCTGAACTGATTATGCTGGCTATTCCACCACTATGAACATAAGGAATTGTCATGAATATCAAAGCGCTTGTTCTTTCTGTTGTACTCACTTTTTCGCTTCCTTTTACTGCCGTCTTGGCAGAACAACAACCAGATTCTCCACCTGAAAACCCAAAATACGATGGCATTGAAATTGTCGTTAACGTTAATCAAGCATCGGCACAAGAAATAGCGGATTTGCTCAAGGGCATCGGCTTAACTAAAGCGCAGGCGATTGTCGATTATCGTGACCAACAAGGGCCATTTAAGCGAATTGAAGAACTGGCGAAAGTAAGCGGAGTGGGTGAGGCTACTGTGGCCAAAAATGTTGGCCGGATTGAACTGTAAAGTGGCGAGTTGAAACGGTACTGACTGCTGAGATGTTCATCTTTCGGTGACGATGACCTCTGCGGTTATCACGGCTTAGGCCACGTTTCAGCAATCTATCAATCCAGATTGCCAGCAAAATGCCCAAGGGATAACCAATTTCCCTTGGGTTTTTCTTTTCTCTTTAAATGACCAACTAATTAGCTAAAACTTCCCTAGAACCTAGCGGCAAATAGCACTATAATTTCTCGCCGAAAGCCATAGCAGCATTGCAGTGGCGCAAACAACTTGGAGTAATTCATGTCCTCTCATACGCCGGTTATCACCGTTGATGGACCAAGTGGTGCGGGTAAAGGCACGCTTTGTATGCAACTCGCTAACAAGCTAGAGTTTCATTTGCTAGATTCTGGTGCTATTTATCGCGTACTTGCTTTGGCGGCAATTCACCACGGTGTTGATCTTGAAACTGAAGATTCACTGGTAGCACTTGCTACGCACTTAGATGTGCAGTTTATTGCTGAAGGCGAATTGGTTAAGGTCATCCTTGAAGGCGAAGATGTCTCGGGTGAGCTGCGTAAAGAGCAAACGGGCATGGCGGCATCTAAGGTTGCTGCGCTACCTCGAGTGCGAGAAGCATTGCTACGTCGTCAGCGTGCGTTCGCTGATGGTAAAGGCCTAGTGGCCGATGGTCGTGACATGGGGACAGTGGTCTTTCCTCAAGCTGAAGTGAAAATCTTCCTCGATGCAAGTGCCGATGAACGTGCTCAGCGCCGTCTTAAACAGTTGCAAGAGAAAGGGTTAGATGTTAACTTTGCTGACCTTTTAAGCGAGATCCAAGAGCGTGACGATCGTGATCGTAATCGCCCAGTGGCGCCGTTGCGCCCTGCAGAGGATGCGCTTGTGCTGGACTCTACGTCGATGGGTATCGACGAAGTGGTCGAAAAAGCACTACAATATATCGAATCTAAACTGACTGCGTAATTCGCGGGGTCAGCTCAGAGCGTCGGCCGCAAGGATGATGGCTGGCGAATTTAATAACCCCATGCGGTAGGATACCCGTGGACGTTTAATTTATTGAAGATCAAATAAATGACTGAATCTTTTGCTCAACTCTTTGAAGAGTTTCTGAACGAAACTGAATTCCAACAAGGCAGCATCGTTAAAGGTACTGTAGTAGCTATCGAGAACGGTTTCGTTCTTGTTGACGCTGGTCTTAAGTCTGAATCTGCTATCCCAGCAGAGCAATTCAAGAACGCTGCTGGCGAACTTGAAGTTGCTGTTGGCGACGAAGTAGACGTAGCTCTAGACGCTGTTGAAGATGGTTTCGGTGAAACTCAACTTTCTCGTGAGAAAGCGAAACGTCACGAAGCTTGGATCGTTCTTGAGAAAGCTTACGAAGAAGCTGAAACTGTTGTTGGTATCATCAACGGTAAAGTTAAAGGCGGTTTCACTGTTGAACTAAACGGTATCCGTGCTTTCCTTCCAGGTTCTCTAGTAGACGTACGTCCTATCCGTGACACTGCTCACCTTGAAAACAAAGAGCTAGAGTTCAAAGTTATCAAGCTTGACCAGAAGCGTAACAACGTAGTTGTTTCTCGTCGCGCAGTTATCGAATCTGAAAACAGCGTTGAACGTGATGAGCTACTTGAAAACCTACAAGAAGGCGCAGAAGTTAAAGGTATCGTTAAGAACCTTACTGACTACGGTGCATTCGTTGATCTAGGTGGTGTTGACGGTCTTCTACATATCACTGATATGGCATGGAAACGCGTTAAGCACCCATCAGAAATCGTTAACGTAGGTGACGAAATCCTAGTTAAAGTTCTTAAGTTCGATCGTGAGCGTACTCGCGTATCACTAGGTCTTAAGCAACTTGGCGAAGATCCATGGGTAGCAATCGCTAAACGTTACCCAGAAGGTCACAAGCTTTCTGGTCGTGTTACTAACCTAACTGATTACGGCTGCTTCGTTGAAATCGAAGAAGGCGTTGAAGGTCTAGTTCACGTTTCTGAAATGGATTGGACTAACAAGAACATCCACCCATCTAAAGTTGTTAATGTTGGCGACGAAGTTGAGGTTATGGTTCTTGAGATCGACGAAGAACGTCGTCGTATCTCTCTAGGTCTAAAACAGTGTAAAGCTAACCCTTGGCAGTCATTCGCTGAAGCGCAAGCTAAAGGCGACAAAGTGACTGGTAAGATCAAGTCTATCACTGACTTCGGTATCTTCATCGGTCTAGACGGCGGCATCGACGGTCTAGTTCACCTATCTGACATTTCTTGGAATGTTGCTGGCGAAGAAGCTGTACGTGAGTACAAGAAAGGCGACGAGATCTCTGCAGTTGTTCTAGCAGTAGACGCAGAGCGTGAGCGCATCTCTCTAGGCGTTAAGCAAATGGAAAATGACCCATTCAATGCTTACGTTGCAGAGAAGAAGAAAGGCGTTCTTGTTAACGGTACTGTTACTGCTGTTGATGCTAAAGGCGCAACAATCGAGCTTGAAGAAGGCGTAGAAGGTTACATCCGCGTTTCTGAAATCGCTCGTGACCGCGTAGAAGACGCATCTCTAATCCTAAGCGTTGGTGACAGCGTTGAAGCGAAATTTACTGGTGTAGACCGTAAGAACCGCGTAATCAACCTATCTATCAAAGCTAAAGATGAAGCTGATGAGCAAGAAGCAATGGCATCTATCAACAAGCAAGATGACGCTGCATTCGGTAACGCTATGGCAGACGCTTTCAAAGCAGCTAAAGGCGAATAATTTTATTCCCTTATAGCAAAAAGGAGCCGCAAGGCTCCTTTTTTATTTGTGTGGGCTAAAACCAATTTCTGCAACAACGAGTCAACAAGCTGAATCATACTTGCGCATGTTGTTCAAATATTGTCTAGAATTGATAGCAAGTGTTTGTTGGAATTGGTATTAGTTACTATAATAAGTGATAAATTACTCTACGAGGGAAATTATGACTAAGTCTGAATTGATTGAAAGACTTTGCGCTGAGCAAACACATCTTTCAGCAAAAGAAGTCGAAGATGCGGTAAAAGACATTCTTGAACATATGGCATCAACGCTTGAAAAGGGCGATCGCATCGAGATTCGCGGTTTTGGTAGTTTCTCACTTCACTACCGTGAGCCACGTACAGGTCGTAACCCTAAGACCGGCGATAAAGTTGAATTAGAAGGTAAATACGTACCTCACTTCAAACCAGGCAAAGAATTGCGTGAACGAGTGAACCTAGGTTAATTCGAATTGAATAATAAAAAGGCGGTTTGCTTCTAGCACACCGCCTTTTTTTGCCTATGGTAAGATAACCATGGAGTGTTTATAGGTTTTACTGCATAATCTTAGCAGCAGATTTTCGGATGGGTAATGGACTATGAAAATTATAAAAATCGTTATCGTATTAGTTTTGTTTCTAGTCGCGTTGGCGTTAGGCTCGCAAAATCAAGCGGTTGTGAATTTTAACTACCTGTTAGCTCAGGGAGACTTTCATCTATCAACCTTGCTTGGTGTGGTTTTTGTTACCGGCTTTGCAGTCGCATGGATTATTTTTGGCACTCTTCATCTGAAGTCACAGCTTCAGATCCGTAAACTGAACAAGCAGCTTAAAAAGCTCACTCCAGCCTCTACTGAGGTTGTACAGAATAAAGCGTAATCGAGATAGGTAGACTTTTTCCTCAATGCTAGAAATACTCTTCTTGTTATTGCCAATTGCCGCCGCTTACGGCTGGTATATGGGTAATCGTAGCGCCCAGCAAGACAAGCAGAAACACTCGAATCAAATATCCCGCCAGTATGTGATGGGTCTTAACCTGCTGTTATCAGATCAGTCTGATAAGGCTGTTGATCACTTTATCGAACTACTTCAAGTGGATGACGACACCATTGATACTCACTTGGCGTTGGGTAACCTGTTTCGCTCACGTGGTGAAGTAGACCGTGCGATTCGCATTCACCAAAATCTCATCTCTCGTTCTGGTTTGACGATCGATCAAAAAAATATTGCTTTGCAGCAGCTGGCTAAAGACTACATGGCCTCAGGCTTTCTTGACCGTGCTGAAAAAATCTTCGAGCAGTTGGTTGAAGAGCCGGATCATCGTGAAGCGGCACTGCAGCAGTTAGTCGCAATCTACCAGCAAACACGAGAATGGCATAAGGCGACGCATTATGCTCAGTTGTTGGTGAAATTAGGCCGTAAACGCATGCGTAGCAGCATTGCTCATTTCTATTGTGAAATGGCCATGCAAGATCAAGCTGAAGGCGACCGTCAAGAGGCGATTGCTCATTTCAAACGCGCTCTCAATGAAGATCCTAAATGTGTGCGAGCCAGTATCGCATTAGGTAAGTTATATCTTGAGAGTGAAGACTATCTGCACACCATCAAATATCTTACGACGGTGATTGAGCAAGATATCGATTTCATTAGTGAAGTGCTGCCAACGTTAGCTGACTGTTACCATCATCTGGGACAAGAAGATGAATTGCTTGAGTTCTTACGTCAATGTATCGCCAGCAAAGCTGGTGTATCTGCCGAATTGATGTTGGCACAACTTGTCGCTCAGCATGAAGGGCCAGGTGCAGCTCAAGAGCTATTAACTCGCCAGTTAGTTAAGAACCCAACCATGAAGGGCTTCTTCCGCTTGATGGATTACCACTTGATCAACGCTGAAGAAGGGCGAGCGAAAGAGAGTTTGGCGACCTTACAAAAGCTTGTGGGCGAACAACTTAAAGTTAAACCGCATTATCGATGCCGTAAATGTGGTTTCTCAACCCACTCAATGTATTGGCACTGTCCTTCATGTAAGGGCTGGGGCACGATTAAGCCAATCCGCGGATTGGATGGCGAATAATGGATTTTAATGCAGCTAATTTATTAGCTGCATTTTTTTAAATAAAAAACGTTTAAGCACAATAATAAGTTAATTAGGAGATGAAATGATCGACCAAAAAGTCATCGTAGCACTGGATTATGACAACCAAGCGGACGCATTTGCCTTTGTAGATCGTATTGACCCTGCGTCATGCCGTCTGAAAGTAGGCAAAGAAATGTTTACGCTGTTTGGTCCTGATTTCGTCAAAGAGCTGCATAAGCGCGGCTTCTCTGTTTTCCTTGATCTGAAATTCCACGATATTCCAAACACTTGTTCGAAGGCGGTACGTGCCGCAGCAGAGATGGGTGTATGGATGGTTAACGTACACGCCAGTGGTGGTGAACGTATGATGGCTGCGTCACGTGAAATCCTCGAGCCGTATGGCAAAGATCGTCCGCTACTCATTGGTGTGACGGTATTAACCAGTATGGAGCAAAGTGATCTTGCGGGCATCGGTTTAGATATGGCACCAAAAGATCAAGTGATTCGTCTTGCAAGCTTAACCAAGAATGCTGGTCTAGATGGTGTGGTTTGTTCAGCGCATGAGTCGTTGATGCTGAAAGCTGAGCTAGGCCAAGAGTTCAAATTGATCACTCCGGGCATTCGCCCTGCAGGCTCAGAACAAGGCGATCAGCGCCGAATCATGACGCCAGTAGAAGCGATTCAAGCCGGCTCTGATTACCTTGTTATTGGTCGTCCTATCACGCAAGCTATCAATCCAGCCCAAGTTTTGGCTGAGATTAACGCGACACTAGCGTAGTCGTACTGGCACTTAGCGAGATTAGATTGAAAAGAGGTCAGCGAGAGCTGGCCTTTTGTTATATCGGCTCTCTAAATGCTTATTAGAAATGATAAAAAAGGCCGCAGATGCGACCTTTGGTATGAGCTATTGAGAATAGTAGGGCAGTGTTTACCACTTCTTCTTTTCACCGAATAGAACGTCCATATCTTCTTCACGCTCTTTGTCAGCGATTTGCTGCAATTCGGTTGCGCTTTGATTCTGACGGCGCTTTTCAATCTCATCATACATAGTTTGCAGCTTTTCACGCGCTGTGGCTGAGTAAGCATCATTTTTGGTTGCTAGGACATCTAAGCCTTTACGCAACAATTGAATCGCCGTGCCCGGTTGACCACGAACAATCGCATCTTTGGAACGCTTTACCACGTTTTCGATGTTAATGCGTACTTGAATGCCTTCAAGGCGCGCATTTTCGGCGACGTATGCTTCGGTATCAAAGCGACCTTTGTTGTGTTCATTACGCACGGTGTCACGTAGACGTTTAACCAATTTCAGCATCACAATCGCTTGTTTATCGCTGCTTGGAACTTTGAATGCAGCGCTTTCGCCACCTTGAAAATTCGTTTTCAGGTTTTCGATCTGCTGCTTTACGTGTTCGACTCTTTGCTCAAGTTGCTTATTCTTAGGATCCAGCTCATGCATGTTTTGCACCGCGTCAAGAATACGGTTGTTGAGGCAAAGCAATAATTCTTTGCTGAAAGGCATGTGATGGGCGTGCCCAATCAACTCTTCAGTGGCATCGATGATTGCAATATAGCGCGCGCTTTCTTGTTTTCTCGCCGTAGCAACTTTTGCGTTGTATTGGAGAATGATGTTGTAACCGAGAACAAGTACCAACAAGATGGCGACTAAAGCAATGATTAAACCAATATTCATAAATTCCGTTATCTTTAGTTTATGATGGCTAGCCAGTAAGCATACACGATTCTGCTAGCCTAAGGCACCAAATATTCTGACACTCCGCTATTATTGCGTGTTGCTGGTTTGATTCATATTGAAAAGATAATTTCAGACGAGAAACTGAGCTTTCGATTGCAAAATTTGTGTTTATAAATTCAACATAGCCTTGTTAATCGGGGGAAATGGGCATTTTCGCTACCAATTTCATCTCAGAGGCGTTATAACTAAATATTATAATCTATGTAACGAATTCTTGAACTCTCTCACTATAGAGTGATGACTTTGTTATATTAATCTGCACGTCGATAAGGGATTACGAGGTCGAGAATGAAGTTACAACAACTGAAGTACATTGTTGAAGTAGTCAATCACAATTTAAACGTATCCGCTACCGCAGAGAGTCTATTCACCTCTCAGCCAGGCATCAGTAAACAAGTTCGTTTATTGGAAGATGAACTGGGTATTCAAATCTTTGAGCGCAGCGGTAAACACTTAACTCAAGTGACTACGGCGGGCGAAGATATTGTCCGTATTTCACAAGAAATTTTGGCTCGCGTTGAGAGCATTAAAGCGGTCGCTGGTGAGCATACTCACCCTGAGATGGGTACATTGAATATCTCAACTACGCATACTCAAGCTCGTTATGCGCTGCCAGATGTGATTAAGGGCTTTACTGCTCGTTACCCAAAAGTGTCGTTGCACATGCATCAGGGCACGCCAAGCCAGATGTCTGAGGCGATTGCCAAGGGCACCGCTAACTTTGCGATTGCGACTGAAGCGCTGCACCTTTACCAAGATGCGATTATGCTGCCGTGTTATCACTGGAACCGCTCAATTGTGGTGCCTAAAGATCATGCTCTGGCGCAAAAAGCCAAAGTGACGATTGAAGATCTTGCTTCGTACCCGTTGGTCACGTATGTATTTGGCTTTACTGGTCGCTCAGAGTTGGATACCGCGTTTAACAAAGTAGGTTTGACACCAAAAGTGGTCTTCACGGCAACCGATGCCGATGTGATTAAGACCTATGTACGTATGGGTATGGGCGTAGGTGTGATTGCGAGTATGGCGATCGACAAAGAACAAGATCATGATTTGGTTGCGATTGATGCTAGTCATATCTTCAGTGCCAGCACCACCAGTATTGGCTTCCGCCGTGGTACTTTCTTGCGCTCGTATATGTTCGACTTCATGGTGCGCTTTGCACCACACTTAACCCGTCCAGTGGTTGAACAAGCATTGTCGCTTAAATCGAGTGCAGAAATTGAAGAAATGTTCAAAGACATCGAATTGCCAGTGCGTTAATTCACTATAAAATCACGTCACTTCCCTCTAAACTTAGCGCCTCGCAACGTGGCTCATTAGAGGGAAGCATGCATACTCTATTTAACTCCATCGATACATACCTTCTTCAGCATCAAGATTATTGGCGCTTTGAGCCATTTTTTGTCTCACAAAATTCCGAGTTGCCTTGGCAGCAAAGTCACCCCTCTTTATGTCAATGGCTGAACGCTCTTACGGATGAACAAATTGAGTTCTATAAGCAAAACCAGCAAGCACTGGTTGAAGCGGTTAGCGGTTATTTTCCCGATTTAGCTAATTTTTTGGCGCAATTGGTGGTGCCTTCGGTCACGCTGCATGGCTTGTCGCTCACGCGTGGCGTGGATAACGGCATTCCCGGGCGTAAGCTGGCGCAAATTACCGCGATGGGTGAAGCTGCGCTGCAAAATCATCAAGCACAAGAGTGGCTGGAGTGGTGTTCTGGCAAAGGCTTCTTAGGGCGTATTTTGGCTAGTCAAAGCCAACAAAAAGTCACCAGCCTTGAGTATCAAGCGCCGTTGTGTCACTCCGGTCAGCAAGAAGCGGATAAGCAAGGGCTATCAATGACGTTTGTGCATGGTGATGCGCTGAGTGATGAAGTTGATAAAGTCTTTAACTCTGGGCAGCATGCGGTTGCGCTACATGCGTGTGGTGATCTGCATGCCACTTTACTTGAGAAGGGGGTTGCTCACCATCTGTCGGCGATGACTATTTCACCATGCTGCTATCACTTAACGGCTAGCGAGCACTACGGAGCGCTCTCAACGTTAGGTCGCCATTCTGCTCTTAGACTTAACCAATCAGAACTGCGTATACCATTACAAGAGTTAGTTACGGGAGGCGAACGAGTTAAACGCCATCGTCTTTTGGAAATGAGTTATCGTTTAGGCTTGGATATATTGTTGCGACAAGAGCTTGGTTTTGCGGACTATCAACCTGTACCGAGTATTAAAAAATCACAGCTATCTTCGGGCTTTGTGCCGTTTTGCCAATGGGCTGCAGAACAGAAAGGGTTTACTTTGCCGCAATGTGATTTTGACGCTTATTTACAGCAAGGCACCAAACGCTATTGGCAAATGGAAAAATTGAGCTTAATTCAGCAGTTGTTTAAACGCGCGATTGAGTTGTGGTTGGTGCTCGATAAAGCGCTCTATCTGCAGCAAAGTGGCTATAAGGTGACTGTGAGTGAATTTTGCAGTCGCGAAGTGACGCCAAGAAATCTGCTGATCCAAGCTCAGCGTGAATGATGACTCACCAAATGTGATGAAAATAACCTATTCGCAATAGAAAGAGAGGATAAATATAAACATTCACCCCTCTTTTTGTTGTTTGGATGTTAAAACTTGCTTCCAATTTGTTTTACTAATTGGTAATAATTAGTGATGCGCACAAAAAGTGTGCAGATATAACAAAAAATATTAGCCAGTATGATAGGCACACACAACATCCAAACCATTGCTTAAATCAAGGAGTTAAGATGAAAGCAGGCAAAGTCATCGCAACCGCCGTTCTTGCGAGTGCGGCATTACTCTCTTCTCAAGGCATCTTGGCGAAAACCGCCACGGTTGCTGTTTCACAAATCGTTGAGCACCCAGCACTAGATGCGACTCGTGAAGGTCTGATTGATGGCCTTAAAGCACGCGGCTATGAGCAAGGAAAAAACCTCGAATTTGATTATAAAACCGCGCAAGGTAATCCAGCTATTGCAGTGCAAATCGCCCGTCAATTTGTCGGTGAAAGACCTGATGTGTTAGTCGGCATTGCAACACCTACAGCACAGGCTTTGGTTGCCGCCACGCGTGATATTCCGGTTGTCTTTACTGCTGTGACTGATCCTGTTGGTGCTAAATTGGTTAATCAACTTGAGCAGCCGGGTAAAAATGTCACCGGTCTGTCGGACCTGTCTCCAGTAGCCCAGCACGTAGAACTGATTAAAGAATTACTGCCTGATGTTAAGACGATTGGTGTAGTGTACAACCCAGGTGAAGCAAACGCCGTAGCCTTGGTTAATCTACTTAAAGAAAGCGCTCAACAACATGGTCTTGAAATTGTTGAAGCGACAGCGTTGAAGAGCGCAGATGTACAATCAGCAACGCAAGTGATTGCCGCTAAATCTGATGTTATTTACGCCGCCACTGACAATACTGTTGCGAGTGCATTTGAAGGCATGATTGTCGCTGCAAACCAATCAAAAACACCCGTGTTAGGTGGTGCTACGTCTTATGTTGAAAAGGGCGCTATCGCTGCACTTGGCTTTGATTATTACCAAGTTGGTGTACAAACGGCCGCTTATGTAGCGGATATTCTCGAAGGTAAAGCGCCGGGGACTTTAGATGTTAAAGTTGCTAAAGGGTCGGATTTGGTGGTTAACACTCAAGTCGCGCAAGATCTTGGTATCGAGATTCCTCAGTCTGTTTTAGAGCGCGCAACCAGCGTTAAGTAAAGCATCGCAATGATGGGGCAATACTCGTGTTGC
The DNA here is from genome assembly GCF_000222565.1 of Vibrio sp. N418. Classification (NCBI taxonomy): domain Bacteria; kingdom Pseudomonadati; phylum Pseudomonadota; class Gammaproteobacteria; order Vibrionales; family Vibrionaceae; genus Vibrio; species Vibrio sp. N418. Next base: position 50,829 of record NZ_AFWD01000098.1, on the reverse strand, counting down.
CCATTTTGCCAATCGAGGGTGATTTTAATCATCGTTTAGATTGGTATTAAGCAGAGAAGGGAGTTCGTATGTCTGCTTTTGCATTTTTCGGTGCGCTTGAAATTGGCCTGGTTTATGGCTTGGTAGCGCTAGGCGTTTACCTAACTTTTCGCGTACTTGATTTTCCTGACCTGAGTGTTGATGGTAGCTTTCCGATGGGCGCAGCCGTTGCGGCCACTGCGATTGTTGCTGGAATCAACCCTTGGCTTGCCACAGGTATGGCAGTGATTGCTGGCGCAATGACGGGTTGGGTGACGGCTTTTTTAGCGGTTCGCTGTGGTATTTTGCATCTTTTAGCTTCAATTTTGACGATGATCGCGGCGTTCTCAATTAACATTCGCATCATGGGGGGGCCGAATACACCACTACTTGGGCAAGAAACTATTTTAACCCCGTTTGAAGCACTGGCTGATCCGGTTTACATACGTCCATTAGTGGTCGGTGTGTTGGTACTCATTTCTGCCTGGTTTGTCGTGCGTCTGCTAAATAGTGATTTTGGCCTTGGTCTTCGTGCGACTGGTGTTAACGCGCGCATGGTTTCCGCTCAAGGCGGTAGTACGTCTTTCTATACCTACTTTGGCCTAGCACTTTCCAACGGTTTTGTTGGCTTTGCTGGTGCGCTATTTGCTCAAACCAATAGTTTTGCTGATGTAACTTCGGGTGTCGGTACGATTGTGGTGGGTCTCGCTGCGGTCATCCTAGGGCAAACCCTGATCCCAGGCCGTAAAATTTGGATTGCAGTGGTCGCGGTGATTGTCGGTTCGGTACTTTATCGACTCGCGGTTGCGTTTGCGTTGAGCTCTGGCATGTTTGGCCTTCAAGCCTCGGATCTGAATCTTGTCACGGCGGTTTTGGTCGCGCTGGCGCTGATTGCTCCAAAAGTGAGGAGTAATATGCGAGCAAAAAAGCGTAGCTCGTCCAGTGTGGCGACGACAGAAACCAAAGGATCAGGAGAAGTAGTATGATTCGACTAGAAGATATTCAAGTCACTTTTAATCCGGGTACCGTTCTCGAAAACAGAGCGTTGAAAGGGATTAATTTGGAAGTGCCAGAGCATCAGTTTCTGACGGTGATCGGCTCGAATGGAGCAGGTAAGTCGACTCTGCTTGGCGCTGTGACCGGAGAAACTCCAATTGTTGGAGGACGGGTGTTGATTGATGAGCTTAACGTTACCCGCCAAACCGTCGCTCAACGTGCCAATCAATGTGCGCGCGTGTTTCAAGATCCTCTCGCTGGTACCTGTGGCGATCTGACGATTGAAGAGAATATGGCGCTGGCTTACATGCGTGGAAAACGTCGTGGTTGGAGTCATTCACTTTCAACCAATCGCCGTAAATTGTTCCAAGAACGAATCAGTATTCTTGGCCTTGGCTTGGAAGATCGCCTTGGTGACAATATTGGTTTACTTTCTGGGGGGCAGCGTCAAGCGGTGAGCTTGGTGATGGCAACGTTATCAGAGAGTAAACTGTTGTTACTTGACGAGCATACCGCAGCACTAGACCCTCGTATGGCCGCTTTTGTGCTGGATCTGACGCGACGTATTATCAGTGAATTTAATCTCACCGTAATGATGGTCACGCACTCAATGAAAGATGCACTCGCCTGTGGTGATCGCACGGTGATGCTGCATCAGGGTGAAATTGTGTTGGATGTGACAGGTGAAGAGCGCGCGAACATGGCAGTACCAGATTTACTGGAGATGTTCTCCAAAGTGCGCGGTGAAGAGTTGGCTGATGATAGCTTACTATTAAGCTAAGCAAATAGAGTCATCAATTTGGTTAGAACATTGAGTTAGAACCATGAAAAAACCCATCATAGCGGGCGCGATGATGGGTTTCTTTTTATTGTTAGGCATTGATTCGCTATGGCGATCTCAATAACTTATGCCTGTAGACTGTCTCGGTAGTGCTTGATGCGTTCAACAATCGGCTCAGCTTTGTTGAAGGTGCGAATTTCACGGAATAAGTCTGCCGCTTCAGGGTATTGATTACGTAAGTAAGCGAACCACTGCTTGATGCGATTTGGGTAGTACAACCCTTTATCGCCTTTCATTTCATACTGCGAGTATACCAACATCAATTCGACCACTTCTGACCATGGCATGATAGTCGCGTTGTGTTTGACTACGTTACCTAGGTTTGGCACGTTAAAAGCGCCACGGCACACCATCAGGGAGTCGACCCCGGTGGTTTCAATGCACGCTTGTCCCGCTTGGTAATCCCAAATTTCACCGTTGGCAATCAGTGGAATAGAGCTACGTTGGCGAATTTGGTTAATGTAATCCCACTTAATTTCGCTGGCTTTATAACCACCTGATTTGGTACGAGCATGCACGGTAAGCTCATTCGCTCCCGCTGATTCAATCGCACTGACAATCTCAAAGCAATCATCTGGGTTTTCCCAACCTAAACGGATTTTTGCTGTGACAGGAATAGACTGATCAACCGCATCGCGACAGGCTTTAACGACGCTATGAATTAGCTCTGGGTGCTGTAGTAGCGCCGCTCCGCCTTTACTTTTGTTGACCAGCTTGGCTGGGCAACCGAAGTTAAGGTCAATACCACGAGCGCCAAGTTCAGCCGCCACTACCGCGTTTTCGGCCATCCAGTGTGGATCTTGTCCAAGCAATTGAATATGAACGGGCACACCCGATTTGGTTTGTGAGCCTTGATCTAATTCAGGACAAAGACGCTTAAAGACGTGTTCGGGTAAGCGCTGATCGACCACGCGCACAAACTCAGTGACACACAGATCGTAGTCATTGATGTCTGTTAAAATCTCACGCATTAGGTGATCTAAAACGCCCTCCATAGGGCCCAAAACAACTCGCATACAAAAACGCCTCCAGTTAGGGAGGCGTGATTTTAGAGGTTCACTTACTAAATGTCACTAAAAGGAAGGGCGCTCGGTTGTTTGATTTAGTTTTCCAGTCAGTGGTTCGTAATAGAGAATCGGTAATTTTTCATCGATTGAAAAGCTTGGTGTGTAGTAGTAGTAACATTCATCTGCACCAGTATACCAACTAACAATATCCGTAGAGGAAGGTAATACAACTCCTGAGCCTTCATGTTGAGCTCTTATGGTTAAATCGTTATTGGTTAAGGCATGCCATAGGTTGACACAATCCTCACCACGGATGGCATTCGAACTAGAGCTACCAGATGGGATTGGAGCATGACCAATAGAAATAGGAAAGCCTGTGGATGAAGGGTAGATATCGCCTTCACCATAGTCGACAACATTACTTGTTTCGCCTTCGGTTAACCATTTTGAGTGGTACATTTGCACGGCATTTTCAAAGCTTGCAAATGCCGCATCGGCACGAGCAAGATGAGCATCTCTTTGATAGCTGACAAAACGAGGAAATGCGACCACCGCAAGGATCGCAAGGATCACGATGACCACCACCAGCTCGATGAGCGTAAAGCCGGATTGATTATTCTTATTCATAGTATTTTCGCAGCAAGATATAAATGTAAATATTTGTTTCGGGCGGATAATGCGCTAATTTTGGACAAAATAAAAGTCAATCTTGTGTAAAATTTATTCAATTCAGCTGAGGTTCATTTACGTTTGCTAGGCTTGCTAATCAGTGACCGAAGAACGTCGGCAAGGTATAATCACCAGCTACGAATTTTAGAATGAATAATGTAATGAAATATCAACTAGCCTCATTAGCCCAAACCACTCATCAAGAATCGTCTATGTTTGTTGAAGGCGTAGTACTTGCCGCCAACATGGCCACCAAAGCATTACAACCAGAAACTTGGTTAGCCGATGTGTTTGGTGAGAGCAGTGATGAGCTTAACAAGGTGATCGTCGGCCAGATTAACCACCAATACAGTTTCTTGAAGTGCAACGAATATTCATTACTCGATTTAACTCAAGGTGAAGAACAGCAAGCGCAGTTGGCTGAGTTTGCTCAAGGCTTTATGACGCTATGGCCAACCATTGAAACTCAATGGCTTGAGACCAATATTAGTGATGGCACGATGCGCATGCTGCAAGCGCTACTTACCACCTTTATGCTGGCAATTGATCAAGAACAAACCCAAGCGCAGATGAAAGAAGCGGGTATTGAGACACCACCGGCGTTGGCGGACTTCATCGACCAACTGGATTTAATGATCAATGAAGTGGCACTAGCGGCAGATGAGTCGTTAGTGGGTGCCAAAGGCCAAAGTGTCAATCCATACAAAGAGATTGGCCGCAATGATCCTTGCAACTGTGGCAGCGGCAAAAAATTTAAGCAGTGCTGCGGGAAATAGTCGCAACAAAGTGGATTTTCTTCGGTCATAACTCAATTGCTGACACGCTAACACAGTCTTATTCGACGTCTTAGCGGTGTCGGTTGGGGCGATAACCATCAGTTGAACAAATTTCAGGAATGAAACCATGAAAAAAACATTACTACTGCTTTTGACTAGTTTCTCGGTATGGGCAACTCCGCAACAAGAGCTGAGTGACCGTCTACAAAAAACAGAGGGATTTAGTGCGGACTTCTCGCAACAGGTAGTTAGTCCTGAAGGGGAAGTGGTGATGGAAGGGCAAGGTGATGTAGAAATTGCACGCCCAAGTCTATTCCGTTGGACCACGACGTTACCGGATGAAAATGTGCTGGTTTCTGATGGTAAAACCTTGTGGTATTACAGCCCATTTATTGAGCAAGTGAGCATTTATTGGCAGGAGCAAGCGACACAGCAAACACCATTTGTATTGCTAACTCGTAATCGTGCCAGCGATTGGGATAACTACCACGTTAGCCAGCAAGGCGACATGTTCACGCTTACACCAACCGCATTAGATAGCAATCAAGGTCAGTTTAAACTGGAAATTGACACCAAAGGGGCGGTTAAAGGTTTCCAAGTGATTGAGCAAGATGGCCAAACAAGCAATTTTAGCTTTACTAATATTGATCTGAACAAGCCTAAGGCGGATCGCTTTACCTTTACTATTCCGCAAGGTGTAGAGGTGGACGACCAAAGGAACTAATCGTTGAGTAATTACTTATTTGATTTTTCAGGGGACGAAGATTTTCGTCCCCTTGCAGCACGAATGCGCCCACAAACGTTGGATCAATATATTGGTCAGCAACATATTTTGGGGGTGGGTAAGCCGCTGCGCCGAGCGCTAGAGGCGGGCCATATCCATTCAATGATCTTATGGGGACCACCTGGTACTGGCAAGACAACCTTGGCTGAAGTGGCGGCAAATTATGCCAATGCCGAAGTTGAGCGTGTATCTGCGGTCACTTCCGGTGTGAAAGAGATCCGAGCGGCAATTGAGCGTGCGCGTGAGAATAAACTTGCCGGTCGCCGTACCATCTTGTTTGTGGATGAGGTGCATCGCTTCAATAAATCTCAACAAGATGCTTTTCTGCCACATATCGAAGATGGCACAGTGACGTTTATTGGCGCCACCACAGAAAACCCATCGTTTGAGCTTAACAACGCATTGCTTTCTCGTGCACGAGTCTACAAGCTGACCTCATTGGCTACTGCCGATATTAAATTGGCGCTGCAGCAAGCGATTGGCGATAAAGAACGCGGTTTAGGCGATGTGCCAGCCTCGTTTGTTGATAATGTTCTCGATCGTTTAGCAGAGCTGGTCAATGGTGATGCGCGCATGTCGCTTAACTATCTTGAGTTGCTCTACGATATGGCGCAGGAAAATGAGCAAGGTGAAAAGCAGATTACCTTACCGTTGCTAGCGGAAGTGGCGGGTGAAAAAGTCTCACGCTTCGATAACAAAGGTGATATTTGGTACGATCTTATCTCTGCGGTACACAAATCGATTCGAGGCTCTAATCCTGATGCGGCTTTATATTGGTCGGCAAGAATGATCAGTGCAGGGTGCGATCCGCTGTATATCGCTCGCCGTTTATTGGCGATTGCTTCAGAAGATGTAGGTAATGCTGACCCACGAGCGATGCAAGTGGCCATTTCAGCTTGGGATTGTTTTACTCGACTTGGTCCCGCAGAGGGAAATCGAGCGATCGCTCAAGCGGTTGTTTACTTAGCGTGTGCACCGAAAAGTAATGCGGTGTATACGGCTTGGGCACAAGCTCTGACGGATGCACACAACTTACCTGAGTATGAAGTGCCGCATCATTTACGCAATGCACCGACCAATTTAATGAAAGATCTTGGCTATGGCGCGGAGTATCGTTACGCCCATGATGAGCCAGGAGCTTATGCCGCTGGCGAGCAGTATTTGCCGCCAGAAATGTTAGGCAGACGTTACTATCAACCGAGTAATCGCGGTTTAGAAAGCAAAATCGGCGAAAAGTTAGATTACTTGGCGAATTTAGACGCAAATAGCCCACAAAAGCGCTATGAAAAGTAGCCGTTTTTGGATACATTTATTCGGTTAAATTATATAACGCGTGTGTGTGGAACGTACGCGTGTTTTCACAACTCAAAGCATAGGATTAACAATGCTGGATTCTAAATTACTTCGTACAGAGCTGGATGATACAGCTGCTAAACTGGCGCGCCGTGGCTTTAAGCTAGACGTAGAGACAATCCGTACCCTTGAAGAACAACGCAAGTCGATTCAAGTCGAAGTTGAAAATTTACAATCCACGCGTAACTCGATCTCCAAGCAAATTGGCCAAAAAATGGCAGCTGGCGATAAAGAGGGTGCTGAAGAGATTAAAAAGCAAATTGGAACTCTTGGTAGCGATCTTGAAGCGAAAAAAGTTGAACTTGATGCAGTAATGGCACAACTAGACGAAATTACGCTATCTCTACCAAACATCCCTTCTGATGAAGTGCCAGATGGTAAAGACGAAAATGATAACGTTGAAATTTCTCGTTGGGGTGAGCCAAAAGCTTACGACTTCGATCTGAAAGATCACGTTGATTTGGGCGAAATGGCTGATGGTCTTGATTTCGCAAGCGCGGTGAAAATCACCGGTGCTCGCTTCATCGTAATGAAAGGTCAGTTTGCACGTCTACACCGTGCGATTGCTCAGTTCATGCTAGACCTTCACACTGAAGAGCATGGCTACACTGAAATGTACGTGCCTTACCTTGTGAACTCAGACAGCTTGTTCGGTACTGGTCAGCTACCAAAATTTGGTAAAGACCTATTCCATACAGAGCCGCTAACTGAAAAAGTGAATGACGAAGAGCCACGTAAATTGTCACTCATCCCAACAGCGGAAGTACCAGTAACCAACCTAGTGCGTGACACTATTTCTGACGAAGCGGACCTACCACTTAAGATGACAGCGCATACTCCTTGTTTCCGTTCAGAAGCAGGCTCTTACGGTCGCGATACTCGCGGTCTTATCCGTATGCACCAATTCGACAAAGTGGAACTGGTACAAATCACTAAACCAGAAGATTCTATGGCTGCGCTAGAAGAGCTGACTGGTCACGCTGAGAAAGTACTGCAGTTGCTAGAACTTCCTTACCGTAAAGTTGTACTTTGTACTGGTGACATGGGCTTCGGTTCTCACAAAACTTACGATCTAGAAGTTTGGGTACCAGCACAAGAAACTTACCGTGAAATCTCTTCTTGTTCTAACATGTGGGATTTCCAGGCTCGCCGTATGCAAGCGCGTTTCCGTCGTAAAGGCGAGAAGAAACCTGAATTGGTTCACACGCTAAACGGTTCTGGCCTAGCGGTAGGCCGTACTATGGTTGCTATCCTAGAAAACAACCAAGAAGCTGATGGTCGCATCCGCATCCCAGCAGTACTGCAGAAATACATGAACGGTGCTGAATACATCGGTTAATCATTGATGGTAGATTGAAAAACCGGCTTTCGTAGCCGGTTTTTTTGTGCCTGTTATACAGGGGCGGTTGAAAGCGCATCATGTGATGTAAATTAACTGTCATTTTTATCAATTTGCGAGGTGAAACATGGCTGAGTTCGGCATGTTTCACTATGCTCTGCCGGGAAATGACAATGACAATGACAAGTCAAATAAAGTGTGTGCTCAAGTAGTAGGAGAGCGATGATATGACTGAATACGAAAAAATGACGCAAGGTCTGCTATTTGATGGCGCAGATGAAAGTCTCAACCACGTTCGAGATAAGGCATGTGCTGCTTTAGCGAAGTTTAATCAAGCGTCGGACGATCTTCAACGTACTCAACATTTGACGGCATTGCTCCACTCGTTGGGGGAAAACAGCATTGTTCGCGCGCCATTTTCTTGCGAGTTCGGTCAGACCGTGTCGATTGGCAGTCATACCTTCATTAATATGAATGCCACGTTGCTTGACGGGGCTTCAATCACGATTGGAGACCATGTGTTAATTGGGCCTAATGCTCAATTTTATACTGCCAGCCACTCATTGGATTATCGCAGTCGTCGCCAATGGGAAACCTTTTGTTTGCCGATCGTGGTGGAAGATGATGTTTGGATCGGGGGCAACGTGGTGATCAACCAAGGGGTTACCATCGGGGCTCGTTCGGTGATTGCGGCAAATTCTGTGGTCAATAAAAATGTCGAGCCAGACTGCTTGTATGGCGGCACGCCAGCTAAACTTATTCGTCGTTTAGACCACGATTAATATTCAGCTTAAATACAGTGAACAAAAGTAATCCAGTACATTCTTAAACGGTGAGAATAGAATAACCACTCATCTCGCCTTCGCGGTACCAAACTGGCATCATCGCCCAAAATGAAGAATGCTGTCTTCGCACAATAACGAGTAAACCATTTTGAATGCAGAACGCAAAGCTGTCCTAATTTTAATTTCCGCAACGGTCTTGTCGGCGTTCGGTTGGATATTTTCCAAGGAAACCATTCAAGGCTTGCCGCCTTTTGGTTTTGTCGGTTTAAGGTTTACCGTTGCGTCGTTATGTTTGTTGCCGTTTTGCTATAAAGCGCTGCGTCGTGCCAGTTGGCATGATATGCGTTCAGCCGCGATGGTGGGCTGTCTCCTTGCTATGGCACTAATGAGTTGGATTCATGCGATTTCTATCAGCGAAACGCTAGGTGAAGGTGCGTTTATCCTCAGTTTGTCGATGTTGATGGTGCCGTTTGTTGCGTGGATATTGTTTAAACAAAAACCGAAGCGCATCTTTTGGTTCTCGTTACCGATTGCCTTTATCGGCTTGGCATTTTTATCACTGAAAGATGGCTGGCAAGGCTCAACCAGCCAGTTTTGGTTCTTGCTCAATGCCATCATGTTGGCGATTTATTTCAACATCAATAGTAAGTACTCGCAGACTTTGCCGATCATGCTACTCACCTGTATTCAGTTGTTTGTTACTGGAATGATTGGCTTAGCCGCGAGTGCGTTGTTTGAGACAGTGCCTGTGTCGGTTGAACCATCAATTTGGGGGTGGTTTGCCGCCAGTACTATTTTGGCGACCGCGATGCGCTATGTCATGCAGACGATGGCGCAAAAGCAGATTAACCCAGGCAATGCGGCGCTCATTATGATTTTAGAGCCGGTATGGACAGTGTTTCTGAGTGTCATCTGGTATGGTGAAGAACTGTCTCGAAACAAGTTGATTGGTTGTGGTTTGATTCTGTTTTCTTTGATTCTTTATCGCACCGATGGCAAGTTGCCGATCCGGCGCAAAAAGATCTAGCTAAGATTATTACCATTACATAAAGGCATCATAATTGATGCCTTTATTCGTTTAGCTTTTTAGTATTGGGTAGGTAAAAACAATCAGGTGTAAAAAATTAAAGGCAAAATGAGCGAGGACGGCAGCCCACAACCGCCCTGAGAGATGAAAGATTAAACCGTAGCCAATTCCTGCCAACGTGGCAAAAAGCATCAGTAATACGCCGCCCGAAAAGTGCGCGAGTCCAAATAGGGCGCTTGCAATCATCAGCCCAGCCCAAACGCCGAGCTTATGAGTCAGTTGTTGTTGAATGTAACCTCGAAAGAGAGCTTCTTCTGCAATACAAGTGAGGAGCAAGTTATTAAGGGCAAACAGCCACCACCACGTTGGAATTGAAAATTCGTACTTGAGAGCCCCTAGCATTGCGGCTATTGGTAACAAAGAGAACAGCGCCAATAAAATCGCAATGATCGCCGGCTTATTGCTTGTACGTGCATTGCCAAGCAAAGCTGGATAGGCAAGCAGTAAAGTAAAGAAGGCCAAAGGCTTATCAAGGTTTAGATACATTGAAAATGGTTGGCTCTGTGGGCCTGATAATGCGTTATTAAGCACTTGTAGATTATCAAACCCAGGAATTTGGTGAAGAAATAAAGCGATATTCCAAACCACTAAAAAAAAGACCGCAAAGGGTTTGTATCGGTGTGGATGTTGGCGTATTAGCCAGGCAATGACAAACACCACTGCTACGGCACCCGCGGTGATAAGAGTGAGGCGATCATAGTAAATAGCTGCAATTAACGCGCTAATAAGCAGACCAATGGTCGCGATATGCTGCTGAGCAAACGCGGCAATGATTGCAGCAGCCAACACCAGCCAGAGCCAAATAGAGAGGTCGTAAAGCATAAATTGATTCGCATTTGTATTTAGATGAATCATCATGCTTGGGAAGTGAAATTTCGACAACAAGATATCGCTATTTGAAGAAAAAATAGTGAGCTTGCTGCCATAAAAAAACCGGCAATAAGGCCGGTTTTTATGGTTTACGAAAGCCGGTTAGAGACTCATCTCACCGCGCAATACTTGCTGCATTTGCTGCTTAACTTGTTCGTAACTTAAGCCTTGGCTGAGTAGGTAATGCAGCTTGGCAAGCGCCGCTTCCGGTGTCATATCAAAACCGCTGATAACACCAGCTTCAGCGAGTGCACAGCCTGTTGCGTAGCCGCCCATATTCACCTTGCCCGCAAGACACTGTGTTAGGTTAACCACGATCACACCACGTTCAGAAGCATCTTTTAGGTGCGCCAGTAGATCTGGGTTTTGTGGCGCATTGCCAACGCCAAAGGTCAGCAGAATCATGGCATTAACCGGTTGCATTAGTGTATTACGGATCACTTCGTGCGAAATGCCAGGGTACATGGTGATCACGCCAATCGGTTGTGGGGTGATGTCATGAACTTTGAATTCGCCTTCAGGCTGGGCATCGACCGTAATGTCGTTACTGATTTGAATATTGATGCCCGCTTCAAGCAGTGGTGGCAAGTTTGGCGAAGTAAAGGCATTAAAACCATCGGCATGCGATTTGGTGCTGCGGTTACCACGCATCAATTTGTTATTGAAGAACAACGTCACTTCATTGATTGGGTAGTTCGCCGCGATGTGTAGGGCATTAAGCAGGTTAGCTTGGCCATCTGAACGCAGTTCAGCCAATGGGATTTGCGAGCCGGTCACAATCACTGGTTTGCTGAGGTTTTCAAGCATGAAAGAGAGAGCCGAGGCGGTATACGCCATCGTGTCGGTACCATGCAGAATGACGAAACCATCGTACTTATCGTAGTTGTCACGAATATCATCGGCGATTTGCTGCCAATCAGCTGGCGTCATATCTGACGAATCAATCAGAGGATCGTACTCGTGGATGGTAAATTCCGGCATCTCCGGGCGATGAAACTCTGGCATGCTTGCAAGCTGCTTTTCCATAAAGCCTGCAACCGGCACGTAGCCGTGGTCATGTGACTTCTGCATACCAATGGTTCCGCCAGTGTAGGCGATATAAATGTGTTTTCTTACCATTGCTCGAGACCAGTGAAGTGTAGGGGGAACAGAGCCGAGGATTATAACGAAATATTAGCCAATAAAAAGGGGCACTGCCTACAGCAAGTGCCCCTTTGTGGTTTAACTTATTAGTAAAATGTTCAATCGAACAAATTATGTACCGCTACTGAACTTGGCAATTTAAACAAAATGCGTATTGACCTTTCGGGTCATTGAAGCTTTGTAGCAAGCTTGCATCTTGGTTCAATTGTTGAGCGACAGGTTGTAATGATGACGGCAGTAGTGCAGTTACATCTAGGCCAAGTGATACTTGAACTTGGTTCATAAACTCTTGCATAAATTGCTGTGCTGGCGAAAGTGGCTCTTCGACCCAGTAGATGTTGTAGTTATCTAGCTTAGCGAGCTCTGCGGCTAATGCCACGGCGTCATCAAAATCCCCCATCTTATCGACAAGACCAAGGCGTAACGCATCTTGACCTGTCCATACTCGGCCCTCAGCAATGCTGTCCATCTTATCTAAGGCAATGTTTCGGCTTTGGCTGACCAAATTGATGAAACGGCTGTAACCATGCTCGATACCAAGTTGGAAGGCATCGGCCGCTTTTTCTGGAATACCGGTAGTAATTCCGATGCCTGAGAATGGTGAAGTGCCCACCCCATCGGTATAGACACCAATATTATTCAATCCTTTTTCGAAGGTCGTGATCACGCTGAAGATGCCGATTGAGCCAGTAAGTGTGGTGGGTTGGGCAACAATACGATCAGCGCTGGTTGAAATCCAATAGCCACCAGAAGCCGCTAGGCTAGACATCGACACAACCACCGGTTTACCGGCTTCTTTTAGTGCTTCAATTTCATTACGAATCACTTCAGAAGCAAAAGCGCTACCGCCTGGGCTATCGACACGAAGCACTACGGCTTTGACTTTGCTATCGTTACGCGCTTCGCGCAATAAATAAGCGACAGTGTCACCGCCAACCGAGCCGCGTGGTTGAGTGCCATCCATAATCGCTCCGCTGGCCACCACGACAGCGATGTCATCACTGTTGGCATTAAAGCTAGGTTGAACGGTAGTTGCGTATTGGTAGTAGTCAACGTAGTGATAGCTGTCTTCCCCATCGCTACCAAAGGCATCGATCATCGCTTTGCGTACTTGTTGGCGCGTTGCGAGCTCATCGACTAAGCCAGTTTTTAACGACAGTGCGGCAAGATCACCATTGGCGTCTTTTAACTGGGCAAGAAAATCATCCATAGTTGGATTGAGTGTTGCGACATCAATCGAGCGGTTGGTTGCGACATCATCGACATAAGCGCCCCACAATTGGCCTAACCAAAGTGAGGCCGATTCTTTGGCCTCTTGCGACATATCATCACGAATAAATGGCTCAATGGCCGATTTATATGTACCCACACGGAAGACGTGCGTATTGATATCGAGCTTCTCAAGCAAGGTTTTGTAGTACATTGAGTAAGCGCTATAGCCTTTAATCATCACCGCGCCATCAGGCGCAAGGTAGATTTTGTCAGCATAGCTAGCAAGATAATATTGGCTCTGATTGTAAAAACCACCGGCAGCGTAGATAGGTTTGCCGGTCGCTTTAAACTCATTTAACGCTTTAGCGATGTACCGTAACTTGGTTAGATTGGTTTCTGGCATATCACCGAGTGATAACACGATACCCGAAATCATCGGGTCATTTTTGGCATGACGCACGGTTTCCACGATATCGAATAGGACATTTTCACGTGGTAAATCATTGCCAAAAAGTGAGCTGCTCAGTGAATCGAGTGGGTTGTTGTAGGTTGATTGCTCAACAATCGGCCCGGATAGGTTCAGGATCAACGCAGATGGTTGTTGCTGCACCGGTTCTGGAGACTCTGCACTCGAGTAAATAAAATAGAGAGTCGCAATCACAACGAGAAAAAGCAAATTGGCGATGGCCAAACGAACAAAGGTAATCAGTTTCCAAATACCTTTAAAAAAGAGGCCTATATACTTAAAGATTGTTTTCATTATTTCTCCGCTGTGTGTGACACAGGTAACCCGCATTCCTTTTGCAACCCAGTAAACTAAATATCTGGGTGGCCAAGGTATTTATTCGTTAAACGACAGGTTGGTTGTCGTAAAACGCTTAGTTTATAAATACATCCTACTGAAACTCATAGATTCAAGCCAGATCGATTAAGCAGTTTCAAATATAAATTTAGTCAATCACTCACAGGTTGCGGGCGTGATTTGAAGAACAGCCACGATAATTTGACTAATGTTTCAAAAATGTAAACGCATGTTTGATTTTTGTGTTGCTTATGCATATTGTGGTCAGACCAGACAAATAAAGAGAGCCTCCGTTATGTATCCGAATTTGCTCAAACCACTCGATCTTGGTTTTACTGAGTTACGTAATCGCGTTTTGATGGGATCAATGCACACCGGATTGGAAGAAGATAAGCAAGGTCTCGATAAGCTCGCAGCCTTTTATGCTGAACGAGCAAAGGGTGGTGTTGGTCTTATTGTGACGGGAGGCTTCTCTCCGAATTTACGTGGCCGTTTACATCCATTTAGCGCCGAATTTAGTAAAGCAAAACATGCTGATGCTCATCGTATTGTTACGGAAGCGGTTCATCTACATGGCGGTAAAATAGCGCTACAGTTGCTTCATGCTGGTCGTTACGCAATGCATCCCTTTGCTCAAAGTGCCTCGGCAATCAAAGCGCCAATTGCTCGCTTCGCGCCAAGTGAAATGAGTGAACGACAAATAGTGAAAACAATTGATGCTTTTGCTAACAGTGCCAAGCTTGCTCAGCAAGCGGGATATGATGGTGTTGAAGTGATGGGTTCAGAAGGTTATCTGATCAATCAGTTTATCTGTCAACGCACCAATAATCGTTACGACCAATGGGGCGGCAGTTACCAAAATCGTATGCGTTTGCCGCTCGAAATTGTTAAGGCGATTCGTCAGGCAGTCGGCGAGCGATTTATTATTATATTCCGTTTGTCGATGCTGGATCTGGTCGAGCAAGGCAGTACTTTTGATGAAGTGGTGGAGTTGGCTAAGGCCTTGGAGCAAGTGGGTGTCACTATTATTAATACTGGCATCGGTTGGCATGAAGCGCGTATTCCCACCATTGCCACCCAAGTACCGCGCGGTGCGTTTACTTGGGTGACAGAAAAAGTCCGACCGCATGTTTCCGTGCCGATTGTGACTTGTAATCGTATCAACACCCCAGAAGAAGCGGAGCGTATTTTAGCTTCCGGTCAAGCTGACATGGTATCAATGGCAAGGCCATTTCTCGCCGATGCTGACTTCGTTATCAAAGCTGAAAAGCAACAAGCGCACTTGATTAATACCTGTATTGGCTGTAACCAAGCGTGCTTAGATAATGTGTTTAAGGGAAAAAGAGCCAGTTGCTTGGTGAACCCTTATGCATGCCGCGAGACGGAATTAGTGGAAGAAAGTGCTACCAGTTTGAAGAGCGTTGCCGTGGTGGGCGCGGGGCCTGCGGGGCTTGCTTGTGCAACGACCTTGGCAAGGCGAGGTCATCAAGTTGATCTGTTTGAGCGTAGCGATCGGATTGGCGGTCAATTTCGCCTAGCGATGCAAATCCCAGGTAAAGAAGAGTTTAGAGAGACGATTCGTTATTTTGCCAACCAGATTGATGAAACGGGCGTGAAATTGCATTTGGAAACCGAAGCCGACTTTGACTTACTCAAAGAATATGATGAAGTGGTCATTGCATCGGGGGTAAAACCACGCCATGTCGAAATTCAAGGTATCGATAATCCAGACAAGGTGATCGACTATCAAACGCTGATTAAAGAGAAAACTTTTTTAGGTAGCAAAGTCGCGATTGTTGGTGCCGGAGGGATTGGTGTTGATATCGCCACCATGATTACTGAGCCACAAGAAAATCAGCTCGATGACTGGTTGCATGATTGGGGGATTGATAAAGAAATTGCTCATCCTGGCGGTCTCTATCCATTCCCAGACACTTCGAGTGATACAGAAGTGTGGGTACTACAGCGCCGCAAAGGCAGAGTTGGCAAAGGTCCGGGTAAAACCACCGGTTGGATTCATAAGCGAACGCTTGAAAAGCGAGGAGTGCATCTGCTTGGCAGTGTGCGTTATCAGGCGATTGATGAGTCGGGTTTACATATAGAACAAGATGGCGAAGCCCAGTTGATTCCGGCGGATAAAGTGGTGATTTGCGCCGGACAAGAATCGGTACGTCCTTTCGAGTCTCAGTGGCCTGAATTTGGTGAAAAACTGCATGTGATTGGTGGCGCTGATCATGCCGGTGAGTTAGACGCTGTTCGTGCTATTCGTCAGGGAGTCGAATTAGGCTTGAAGCTGTAATTCAGAGTTTGATTTGATCCTAGTTGCTTGCAATCCCTCCGCTTGGAGGGATTGTTGTTTTTATTGGCGGATTATTTCGCCAACTCGTAGTTTTCGTGCATCTCTTTTGGCGCAATGCCATATTCGTAGTCGGCTAGGTAGCCATCTTTGTAGACCTTCATGCCTTTATCATCCCAACTGACCTTGATGACAGCCGTTTCACCATCGGTGCTGCCAAGAAGATCGAGCATCTGCTCATCAATCTTAATCGCCTTGATGGTGGTAATACGCTTAAATGACTGGAATTCAGTCGAGGTTGGTAGGCTACCGTAAGTTTCAACCCATACATTGGTTGGGATTAACCATTGGTTATAAACATCGCCCACGATAGGGGTGTGCATGCTAGCGACAATGACATCTTTGGTCATGACGTTATTGGTTTCAAGTGTATAACCACCCTTACCATCAGCGACATAAGTTGGAAAGTCTTGGCCGAGTTCTTGTTGTTTTGGCAGACGACCAAGGGTGGGTGCTTTTTTAACGTACAGTGGTGCCGTCTCAAACTGACTCATGATCTGGGGGATTTGTTGAAACTCAACTGGCTCGGCAGCAAACAATGCTGTAGGGAATGACAGTGCCGCTGAAACCGCAGCGATAAGGAATGCTTTTTTCATCTTGTGACTCGTTATTAATATAATTTTCAGTATGTTATTTTTACTATGTTGAACGATTGCTCGTGGCAAAAGTATCAACACAGCATCATGATATGCTGAGAACGCAAACGTTTCACTGATTTAAAAAGGGTTTTTCTCTGACGGTGGAAATATCAGCTGAACATCGGTTGAAATCTGTTCAGCTGAAATTCACATATGAAGGCGATTATAAGATGACGGTTTTATTGCCATAGACAAACACATGGTCGTTAACCACTTTATTTAATGCCTTACTCAATACGCTTTTCTCTACATCTCGGCCCGCTTGCGCCATGTCACGAGCACTGAACGTATGATCGACAGGGATAACATCTTGTTTGATGATTGGCCCCTCATCCAAATCGTTAGTCACGAAGTGTGCCGTTGCACCAATGATTTTTACGCCACGTTCAAACGCTTGTTGGTATGGTTTTGCGCCAATAAATGCCGGTAAGAAACTGTGGTGGATATTGATGATTTTGTGGTGGAACTTGTCGACAAAACTCGGCGTTAACACGCGCATGTATTTAGCCAGTACTAGGTAGTCGGCTTCATACTGCTCAATCACTTTCAGCATCGCTTGCTCATGCTCTTCACGCGAGAGGCCTTCGTGGCTGACACAGTGGTAAGGAATGTCGAACTTTTCCGTCAGGCCCTGCAGGGTGTCGTAGTTACCAACAACGGCGGCAATATCAATGTCTAAACTGCCATCGTAATTCTTAATTAAAATGTCACCCAAACAGTGGGCTTCTTTGGTGACTAAGATCACGACACGTTTACGGCTCGCGTCCATTAACTTACGTTTAGCTCCGGTCGGCAGGGCTTGGTCAAGATCGGCAAGGAAGGTTTGATCATTAAAATAGCCTTCCAACTCGGTACGCATAAAAAAGTGACCGCTTGGATTGTCCACATATTCGCTGTTGTGGATGATGTTCAACTGATGCTTGTAACAGATGTTGGTGATCTTCGAAATCAGTCCAGGGGCATCACTACAGTGAGTTAGCAGTGTTTTCTTTTCCATTTTGTAATTACTTCCGTGATTTATTTTTTTCGTATGGTGAATTTTTTCGGGGCTTCCGAACAGTGAGCTATCCCGCAATAATTGAGTAACAATTAAACTAATATCGACTTGAATTCAACAAATAATCTACTTAAAACAGAGTTGGTTATCGAGTTAGTTAAAGATTTCTTTCCTCATTTGAGCGTCTTAAGGTGGTAGGTATGGATAAAGAACTATTAGCCCGTAAGTTATATTCAGAACGAGTGAACGCACTGCTGGGTGATTGCGAATTAGATCAAACGATACTCACTGAAAAGTGGGATTGCAAAGCATCTCCGAGCGAAGCGGCGAGAGCAATGATCGACAGTCAAAATGATTTTGATGGTCCAGCTTGGTTAGCGCGCTACCTACACCGCCGATAATGTTATAATCGTCTATCGGCAAAGCGATATGCTCAGTATGCCGTTAAATAAACACGACAGGAAATTGTCTAAACGCGACTTCGAGTGAGTCGCGTTTTTTATTGCCAATGCTCAGTACATGATGAAGAAATTAGTGGCTCAATCGGCGGAGGAGTTGCGGGCCAATTGGTGCTTTCGTCAGCAGTCAATTGACGGTTCTCTCCATCGCGCTTTGATTAGGGTATACTGACTTTTTTCATCACATCACATTCGCATGATCTCAAAAACCTTTTCTCAAGATGGTGCTCTCGGTAAAGCGATACCGGGTTTTCAGCCGCGCCAAGCTCAGCTTGATATGGCGGAGTCAGTCAGAAAATCGATTCAAGAACAAGGTCAATTAGTGATCGAGGCGGGTACGGGTACCGGTAAGACATTTGCTTACCTTGTTCCTGCGTTGATGAGTGGGAAAAAAACCATTATTAGTACCGGTTCGAAAAACCTACAAGAACAGCTTTTTCACCGTGACTTACCTTTGATGACCAGCGCTCTGGGCTTTTATGGTCAAGTCGCCCTGCTAAAGGGGCGGGCAAACTATTTATGTTTGGATCGTCTTAGCCGTCAAA
Organism: Vibrio sp. N418; assembly: GCF_000222565.1. Taxonomy (NCBI): domain Bacteria; kingdom Pseudomonadati; phylum Pseudomonadota; class Gammaproteobacteria; order Vibrionales; family Vibrionaceae; genus Vibrio; species Vibrio sp. N418. Next base: position 32,153 of record NZ_AFWD01000098.1, on the reverse strand, counting down.
TGATTGAGAGCCATGGTAATCATTCCGATCCCACCTTATTGGCGCAGTTAGTCAAGGTTCGTGCATGGTCTTCCGCCACCAAAACGGGTGATTTAGGCGATTGTGATGAAATCGCCGAAGATAGCCCTGTGATTCCCACGATTACGTCAACCAACGATAATTGTTTAGGCAAGGAATGCCCGAGCTATACCGATTGTTTCGTGCTCAAAGCACGTAAGCGTGCGTTAGACGCCGATGTGGTGGTGGTTAACCACCATCTGTTTTTTGCCGATTTGGCGATTAAAGAGACCGGTTTTGGCGAGTTGATTCCAGAGGCTGAAGTATTTATCTTTGATGAAGCGCATCAGTTACCCGATATTGCCAGCCAGTATTTTGGTCAGTCAGTGTCGAGTCGTCAGATCCAAGAGCTGAGTAAAGATATTGAGATTGCTTATCGCACTGAAGCGAAAGATATGCGCCAATTGCAAAAAGTGGCGGAAAAACTCAACCAGTCGGCGATGGATATGCGCATCGTGCTTGGCGAGCCTGGGTTTCGTGGCAACTGGCGTGAGGCGATTAAGTCGCTTCCGGTTGCTCGTGAGTTAGAGCGCGTTCGAGAGGCGATCGATTTTACCATCGAAGTACTAAAAATAGCGCTGGGTCGGTGCCAATTACTGGATACCGCTTTTGAACGTGCCCATACCATTAAAGGACGTATTGACCGTGTCTGCGATGTTTCGATTACCGGCTATTCTTATTGGTTTGATACTACGCCGCGCCATTTTAGTTTGCATATTACACCGCTGAGTGTGGCGGATAAGTTCAATGAACAAATTGAACTGAAGCAAGGTGCTTGGATTTTCACCTCGGCAACCTTGGCAGTGAATGGCGACTTTTCCCACTTTACCGATCGCTTGGGTATTAAGCCACAAGCACAGTTTTCATTACCAAGCCCGTTTGACTATCCCACTCAGGCGCGTTTGTGCGTACCGCGCTACCTACCAGAACCAAATAGTCCGGGGATGGCAGAAAAATTAGTCTCCATGCTTGCCCCTTTGATTGAGCAGAACCAAGGCCGTTGTTTCTTCCTCTGTACTTCGCATAGCATGATGCGAGAGTTGGGGGAGCGTTTCCGAGAGGTGCTTACTGTTCCTGTATTAATGCAAGGTGAGACCAGTAAGCAAAAAACCTTAGCCGAGTTTATGGAGCTAGGAAATGCTTTGCTGGTGGCAACAGGGGCGTTTTGGGAAGGGATTGATGTTAGAGGTGACACCCTTAGCTGTGTTATTATCGACAAATTACCGTTTACCGCGCCGGATGATCCGTTGCTTAAAGCACGTATCGAAGATTGCCGACTTAAAGGTGGCGATCCCTTTGCGCAGGTGCAATTACCCGATGCGGTGATTACACTCAAACAAGGTGTCGGGCGTTTAATACGTGACAAGAAAGACAAAGGTGCGTTGATCATTTGCGATAACCGATTGGTGACACGTGATTATGGTGGCGTCTTCCTTGGCAGTTTACCGCCAATCCCGCGTACGCGAGACTTGGGGGTAATAGAAGACTTTCTTCAACAGATTTCAGAAACAAATAACCAAGATTAGAGAATTGAATGAGCGCAAAAATTCTTGCCCTAGATACTGCAACAGAAAATTGCTCGGTTGCCTTACTAATTAATGACAAAGTCTACTCTCGTAGTGCTGTCGCCCCTCGTGACCATACTAAATTAATTTTGCCTATGGTCGATGAAGTGTTGAAAGAAGCGGGTATCAGTTTGACTGATCTTGACGCATTGGCTTTTGGCCGTGGCCCGGGTAGCTTTACCGGTGTACGTATTGGTATTGGTATCGCACAAGGCTTAGCGTTCGGAGCGGAATTGCCAATGTTGGCGATTTCAACGTTAGAAGCGATGGCGCAAGGTGCATATCGTTTAAATGGCGCAACCCAAGTTGCCAGTGCGATTGATGCGCGTATGAATGAAGTGTACTGGGGACGTTACGTGCGCCAAGAGAACGGCTCATGGATTGCGGTTGATCAAGAGTGTGTCATTGCACCGAATGAGTTGGTACAGCAGATCCAAGCGGATGAGTCTGAGTGGGCCACTGTTGGTACTGGTTGGGCGGCTTATCAAGAAGCGATGGAGACCTTACCACTGAGTTGTGTAGACGGTGGCGTATTGTATCCAGATGCGCAAGATATCGTGCACCTTGCTCAGTTTGCATTAGCCAATGGTGAAGCAGTGGCGGTTGAAGATTCCACGCCAGTTTACCTACGTGATAACGTCGCGTGGAAAAAACTGCCAGGACGCGAATAGTCGTTTTCGTGAGTTTTCGATAGAGGATAATGGCGAATAGTATGGTGTCGATTAATGGATTACCGGCTGCGATTCCTGGCCCAAAGAAAGCCAATAAGGCCAGTAAACAAAGCAAGATTAATAAGTCGCAAAGTCAGCAATCGACCAGCCAGCCATCAAAGGTGGCTAATGCGGTTGCCCATACCATTCGTCATGTTCAAGAATCCGATATTCACAAAGCCCAAATTCAATACGACCTTCCTGAAGGTCGCAGTCGTAAAGCACTAGAAGAGTATATGCGAGTGATGAATCAGGCTAAACGGGATGAACTGATCCAAATGCTCGGTGTCGATATCTATATCTAATCGGTATGAATATTCAATCCTCGGTACTATTTACTGAGATCTACTAAGAGTGACAGCAGTATGAACATTTCCCTTTTCGTTCGATTTTTCACCGTGGGCATACTCTCTCTAGCAATGCTTGGTTGTGCTTCTTTGCCAGTTAATTTGACCAGTGATAATCCTAACATTGTGACTGATTACCAAACTTGGCAAGCATCGCCTCAAGCGCCCAATGAATTGCGCTTAGGCGGGGTGATTGCGGCAGTGACGAATTTGCCTCAGCAGACGCGTATTGAAGTGGTCAACTTACCAATCAACGGCTCTGGTAAACCGGATATTAATCAAGAGCCAAATGGTCGCTTCGTTGCTTACGTCGAGGGTTTTGCCGATCCTGTTACCTTGAGTAAAGGCCGCCTCGTGACATTGTTAGGGGCCGCTGATGGTTCTGAACAGGGTAAGGTGGGGCAGTTTGATTATACTTTCCCAGTCATGCAAGCAACTGGCTATCATTTGTGGCGTATTGAAGAACGTGTGATTGTTGATGACATTGGCAGTTATATCTACCCTTGCCGCAGTATTCATTGCCGTGATATCCATTACAATACTCGCCAAGGCAGAGTGATCCAAGAAGTGAGATAGATGCTCCGATCCACTTGCTATACGACCTCATCAGGCTCAATTGCGGCGCTAGAGTATGGGGACGCGCAATCGTCTTCTTGCTCATTAGTGTTACTGCATGGATGGTTAGACAACGCTGCGAGTTTTCAAACGACCATTGAAGCGCTAATTACTCTCAATCCAAGCATGCATATTTGTGCGATTGATTTACCCGGACACGGTTTTTCCAGCCACAAATCTGCGGATAACTTCTATCTGTTTTTTGATTATTTAGATGACCTTTACCAGCTTTTGGTGAATATTTCGCCAAACAAGTTGCTGTTAGTTGGACATTCCCTTGGTGCTTTGTTAGCAAGTTGCTATAGTGCCGCCTTTCCTGAACAAGTTGCAGGATTAGTGCAGATTGAAGGCAATGGTCCATTAGCCGAAGAACCGCACAATTGTGTGACACGTTTACGGGCTGGAATTAAAAGTCGACAACGTATTCGCAATAAGCCTCTCCGTACTTTTTCTACCTTAGACGACGCCATTGCTTTGCGTGTTCGAGTGAACCATTTGCTGGCAGAGCAGATTGAGCCAGTGGTTAGCCGAGGTATGTGTGAGCGCGAAAATGGTTGGGCTTGGCGACACGATGTAAAACTGCAAAGTGATTCGTTGTATCGCATGGCCAGTGTGCATGCCGCACAGTTTCGCCAACAGATAGTTTGTCCTCAATTGATTATCTTGGGGACAACGGGCTATGAGCATCTTCAACAAGATAACGACAACTTTACCGATGTTGTCTACATTGAAGGTGGACATCACTGCCATTTACAGCAGCCACAAGCCGTCGCAGAGCGGATTTTTGGCTTAGTTAACAAAATTTAAACAAGTGTTTGAGTGTTTCGTGCTCGAACCCTTCGCCTGTGTTGTAATTAGCCATATAAATGACGTGCTATAAGCGCTGTTCATTCTCTATGTTATTACCACACCTGATTTTTTCGAGGAGTAGTTATCGTGGATAAACCTTGGTTGTCTCGTTATCCAAATGAAGTGCCTGAGCACATCAACCCAGATCAGTACCCATCACTGGTTGAAATGTTTGAGCAGTCAGTACAAAAATATGCTGATCAGCCAGCGTTCATGAATATGGGCTCTGTGATGACTTTCCGTAAATTGGAAGAGCGCAGCCGTGCATTCGCCGCTTACTTACAAAACGATCTGAAGCTAAAGAAAGGCGATCGTGTAGCACTGATGATGCCGAACTTGCTGCAATACCCAGTTGCACTGTTTGGTGTGCTTCGCGCAGGTTGTATTGCGGTTAACGTTAACCCTCTTTATACCCCGCGTGAGCTTGAGCATCAGTTAAATGACTCGGGCGCGAAAGCGATCGTGATTGTCTCTAACTTTGCTAACACCCTTGAGCAAGTAGTAGAAAATACGCCGGTTAAGCATGTTATTTTGACCAGTCTTGGTCAAATGCTGCCACGTGCAAAAGGCACGTTAGTAGATTTTGTGGTTAAGTACGTTAAAGGTATGGTACCTAAGTACGATTTACCTGGTGCCATTTCAATGCGTAAAGCGCTGCACAAAGGTCGTCGTCTACAATACGTGAAACCGTTCATGTCAGGTGATGATATTGCGTTCCTACAGTACACCGGCGGTACCACTGGTGTAGCAAAAGGCGCGATTCTGACTCATCGCAATATGGTTTCAAACGTGCTGCAAGCCAAAGGTGCTTATGGCCCAGTGCTTTCAGAAGGCCGTGAACTTGTTGTAACGGCATTGCCTCTATATCACGTATTTGCTTTAACGGTTAACTGTCTACTGTTTATTGAAATCGGTGGCAATAACCTATTAATCACCAACCCTCGTGATATTCCAGGCTTCATCAAAGAGCTACAAAAATACGCCTTCACTGCCATTACTGGGGTAAATACGCTGTTTAATGCTTTGGTGAATAATGAAGATTTCCACGAACTAAACTTCAAGAACATGAAGCTATCGGTTGGCGGTGGTATGGCCGTGCAACGTGGCGTGGCTGACAAGTGGAAGAAAATCACGGGTGTTCACCTGCTAGAAGGCTACGGCTTAACAGAATGTGCACCACTGGTGACGGGCAATCCGTACGACCTGACCGATTACACAGGGGCGATTGGCCTACCTGTACCTTCAACAGAAGTGCGAATTGTTGATGAAGAAGGCAACACGCTAGCCAATACTGAAGTCGGTGAGCTACAAGTTCGTGGCCCACAGGTGATGCAAGGCTACTGGCAGCGTCCAGAAGCGACCAAAGAAGTGTTAACCGAGGATGGTTGGCTATCAACGGGCGACATCGTTAAGTTTGATAGCGAAGGTTTGCTGTACATTGTTGACCGTAAGAAAGACATGATTCTGGTGTCTGGCTTTAACGTTTACCCGAATGAACTTGAAGATGTGGTGTCACTGCACGGCAAAGTGTTGGAAGTGGCAGCAATTGGCCAACCGCATGAAGTCTCAGGTGAAGTCGTTAAGCTGTATGTGGTTAAGCGTGACCCAAGCTTGACTAAAGAAGAAGTGATCGCTCACTGTCGTCAACATATGACAGGTTACAAGATCCCGAAATTGGTTGAGTTTAAAGATGAACTACCAAAAACCAACGTAGGTAAGATCTTGCGTCGAGTTTTGCGTGAAGAAAACGACGCAAATCTCGCGAAAGCGGCACAAGAAAAAGCGGCGCAAGCAAACGCTGAGTAAGCCAAGCAACCGCGAACATTTAGTGATAGAATGCCGGCTCATGTAGCCGGCATTTTTATGCGAGAATTAAGTGAACTATCAGATTATTACCCAGAGTACCGAGTTAGAAGTTGTCTGTAAGCAAGCAAGAACGGTAGAAGCCGTGATGCTAGACACCGAATTTGTCCGTACCCGAACCTTTTATCCTCAGTTAGGCTTAATTCAGCTATTTGATGGCCAAACGTTATCATTAATCGACCCTCTGGCGATCGATGATATGAGCGCTTTTGTCGATCTACTACAAGACACCTCTGTGACTAAGGTTTTGCATGCTTGCGGTGAAGACCTAGAAGTATTCAACAATAGCTTTGGTTGTTTGCCGCAACCTATGGTTGATACACAGATTATGGCGGCATTTTTAGGCAATGGCCTTTCAACCGGTTTTGCTGCGTTGGTCAATGCTAACTTAGGCGTAGAGTTAGATAAAAGCGAATCACGTACAGACTGGATGGCTCGTCCATTAACACAAAAGCAGCTCGACTATGCGGCGGCTGATGTTCACTACCTGAAGCCTTTGTACGAAAAACTACTCAGCGAGCTTGAACCTACCGGCTGGTGGCCTGCGGCAAAACAAGAGTGTGCTTTAATTGCGTCAAAGCGCATCAAACAAGTCGATACTGACAAAGCGTATCTTGATATTAAAGGTGCGTGGCAATTAAGACCGCGCGAATTGGCAATTCTTAAACCTTTAGCGGCATGGCGTTATAAAGAGGCGATTCGTCGTGATCTCGCATTAAACTTTGTCTTCAAAGAAAATGACTTATTGACCGTCGCGCGCTTGGGTATTCAAAATCGTCACCAAATGGAGCAAGAAGGGGTTGATCCTCGTTCAGCTCAGCGCCACAGCGCACGTATTATTTCATTAGTCAAAGCGGCTAAAGAAACACCGGCAGACCAATATCCAGAAAGCATTGAGCGTCTGATGGATATGCCGGGTTATAAGCAACTGTTCAAAGTGCTTAAAGATGAAGTGAAAAAAGCGTCTGACAAGAGCGGTTTAGCCACAGAATTTCTTGCGTCTAAAAAACAACTTAATAGCTTGTTAACTTGGGTTTGGCGCCGTAATCGTGATGAAGCCAAGCGCCCTGATTTGATGCAAGGCTGGCGTTTAGAGCTGCTCGGTGAAAAACTCGATAAGCTGGTTAAATAAGTTTTCTCGTCGAGTCTCTATTCAAATTGAATACATTACAGAAATGGCTAAGTGTTGAAGCACTTGGCCATTTTTTATAGTTTGAGTTTGTTAGTGCTGCTTTATTGTGCAATTGGTCAGTTTTTCTCAGTGCAATACGATAGCTGTGTCGCACGTCATGGATTTATGCGACTTGAAGCCTATACTGCGCATCTTATCTATTTGAATAAATACTCTTTCTAACCAACGAGAGCTTTAAGGTGTGTCATGTCAGAATTCGATAAAACGGTTTTTATTTCGGTTGATCCTCATGATCCCGACAGCATTGCAAGTGCGCTTAGTGAGTATCGTCAACGCTTAGTCGATGGCACCGCATTTCGACTTCATATGAATACCTTGTTTAACATAGAATTTGTTGATCCTTCTGGGCGAGCGTTAAAGGTGGATGATGCGGGGGCTAATCGTAATTTGGTCAATCGTGTCTTCAATGCGTATCGAATGCATGAAAAGAAAAAGTATGTGAGCGAGCCGGTGCTATTTGCTTGCGCACTCAACTTTCCGCAGTTACAGCCAGAGTTAGAGTTGACCGCGCAAGCAATGGTGGATTTTTCACGTAGCCGTAACGATTACGGTGACTTAATGCTTAGTGCTAATAATCTTTTTGGTATCGAAGCGCTGTTTTTGCTCGCCAAGGTGAATCCCGCTCATAGTTTTTATCTAAGTAGCTTTGTGGTGCCTTATTGGAATACCGAGTCTTGGACAGTGCCGTTTGATATGTTAATGGCACTGGTCGATGAACTTGGTTGGAGCCGCGATCTAATCAAAGCTTATATTTGGTCAGATGCAGAGAATCTTCGTCGTCATTTCTATATGGATCGTGATGGCTATCAACATCAAATGGATCTACTTAGCCACTTTGCTGCTCATCCTGAGGATTATCCATGGTTCAAGCAGCAATTGATCAAGCGCTTGAGTCAACAACCTTTACTATCAACGCCGGGGTGGGACTTAGAGCATCCGACATTGAGTTTTTATTACAGCTTAGGTCTTTGGCAGGTAGAAGCGCCGTATTATCAACACGAAGAGTATCAAGACCAAGTAAAGCAGCAGTTGATTTTAGGTTTGCGTGTTGATGAAGAAGCCATCGGTTTGCTTGAGCAAATAGAAGCGGAATATCCCGGGGTTAATTTAAGTCAGGTACCGGCATCGTGTCAGCAGGAGAACCGCTATGAACAATGGGAACATACTCGAATTCGTGATGAGGAACCAGAAGAGGAAGAGGAGACCCCGTTAGAAGAGGTATGGTCAGAACAAGAGTGGCGTTCATGTTATTTGCCGCTTAACCCCCGCTTAGAAAAACTAACGCAGAGTCGATTGGACAATATAGACGATAAAATAAAAGGTCTAGACGAGTTGATATCGGAACACTTGCCGACTCATCTTGGCGGGTGCCTTTATGCCACGTGGCGTCTCAATGATCATATGGAAAACGAGCCAGAAGAGTATGAATTGATTGAATGGCTTGAAGAGCATTTGCCAACGGCTTTAACCGATCCACTTATACGATTTTCCGAGTTAGATAAGGCACAAAAGGAGGAGGTGCGGACGTGGCTAACTCAAGTAGATTGCCCTAGCGATGATGCGCAAATGATCACTTTGTTGGGCAGCCGTTTATTTTGCGACGGCGGTCGAGCTGGCGATATGATTAGTCCAACGCAACCTGCCTATGCATTGCTAAACCATTACGATGGCTATCAGCGCGCCATCTTAACGCTATTTTGGTTAATGGAAGTCTTTGCCAGTGGCGAGCTTGAATCGGATTTAGCCATCTTAGCAAAACGCCATTGGCAATTATGGAATGCCATTGCTCCGCAGAGTGTTATTGAGCATGTCTTCAGTTTTTGGGCTGATTATCCTTTGTATGCGGTGGTGAACAGTGTCGAATTGGAGCAGCAGATTAGTGAGCGTTTGCACGCAACTGGGGTGCCTCAAGCGGATATCGATGTCTACCTATTATTGGCGTATCAAGATGTTGCTTCTTATCGACCTGCGGATGCTCGTTTTTGGCAGTACTATTGTGAACGTGTCAAAGCATTTGCTTGGGCCGAATCTGATGACAACAGTATGATAGGTCGACATCAATGGGCCGAACGAGAAAAACTGCTCAAATCCTTTGAGCGCTGTTACCCAAGTCAAATAGCCCTATTTTTTCAGCATGCAAGAGTGGTGAATCCGACGGTTGAGTTGCCGATTGAGAGTTGGTTCCAATCGACGTTAATCACCGCTTTGATTGAAAAGTTAGATGAAGAAAAAGCAACCAAGATTGGCGCTCAGATCCTTGATTATTTAGAGTCTGGTGAGGGGGTGGAGTCGTTGAGCCCAGAAGCACTTGGTGTGCCAAAGCTGCAAGGTTGGGACCCGTATGCCTCTTATCGAAAGCAAGTTGGGCCTTCCGATCTTATCTGGTTGCTACCCGAGAAAAAGGCGCAGCGTCTCGCAGTGTTCTTTAGTCAACTGGGTAAGCGAGGCTTACATTGGGTGTGTTGCCACACTGTTGAGGACGTTTATGTTGCTCAGCGTATTATCAATAGCGAGGTGAGTTTAACCGAGCGTTGGAGTGATGAGCATTTAGGCCATAATACCATCAGTAAAGAAAGCTATGGTATGGCGCTGCTTTATGCCCAAGAAGAGTGGGCGCTAGACTGGCTTGATCGAGCTGGTGTGAGTGAATTGATGTTGCTGCATTTTGCGACTCATGAGGCTCGTGAACCGGCGAATTTTGTTCAACGCTTAGCCAAAGAGGGAAGAATTCCTGATCTACAAGAGTGGTTAACCGTAGAGAATCGCCTAAAACTGATTGAGATGTTAGCGTCAGGCGATATCACCAGTTATCGAGCGAGCTTAGAAGCATTCCTGTGTGATGATTCGATCCAAGTGCGCAGGGCGGTAGAAAAACTGCTTAAGATTGAAAATTAATCCGTCAATCAAAAGAGCTTCCAAATGGAAGCTCTTTTGATATCTGGCTGGTGTTGTTTCGGCGCCCGATTTAGAGTTGCGTTTCAATCGGTAAAATGCCTGCTATCCACGCTCCAATGCGTAGCCAAATACTGGCGTCTGGTTCACTATCATAACGACGGTGGGTTTGATGATTGATCCAACGAAGGTCACCCTGGTTATCAATCATTAGCTGATAAGCGCTTTTGTGCAAAATGTCGTCCACATTCATCAGGGCATCAGTGACAAATTCAGGCGCGTTGATCAGTACACCCATTTCAGTGTTCAAGAATGCCGAACGGGGATCGAAGTTGAATGAGCCTGCAAAAATTTTACGCCCATCAATGACGAAAGTCTTCGCGTGCAGACTGGTGCGGGAACTGCCAAGCCAAGAGTAGTTCTTTTTCGCTTGTGGATCGGCTTTGACTTCGTACAAATTGATGCCTGATTCGATGAGTTGCTTGCGATATTTAGCATACCAACCATGAACGGCAAAGACATCATTGGAAGCGAGTGAATTAGTAATAATGGTAATGTCTAATCCTTCTTGCGCCGCTTTTGTGAGTAAATCCGTGCCCGCTTGAGTGGGGACAAAATAAGGGGAAACTAAGACAAATGAAGAGTCAGCCTGACTTAAAATATCGCCTAGCGAATGAAGCATCAACTGGCTTTGATCTGGTTGATAAACCTTACTTGGTTGATCATAGTAGACCTTTGCTTCGCCCCAATAGAGCGGAAGTGTTTTGCTGTTGAGCGCCCTCATTAGTGGCAGTTGATTGATATTGGCTGAATACTCTGAACCGTCGAAATGGTTTCTCAATTGGCGTTGCCACTGCGTCACTTGTTCAGCCGTCGGTGCTTGGCCCACTTCAACGAGTGCTTCTATAGGCGTGGCCGGAGTACTATTCCAGTAGAGATCAAATTGGTGACTAATTTCCGCGACGCTATTACCCGCTAACAGCAGGTCAAAATCGCCAAAATCAACATCATGATTGGCGGCAAAATATTCGTCACCAATGTTACGTCCACCCGCAATCGCAAAAGCACTATCGGCAATCAGTGCTTTATTGTGCATACGTCGATTCATTTGACTGAAGTTGGTTAGGAAGTCGAGCATGCGCAGTACGCGATTATCAAAGGCATTGAAGAGACGCAGTTCGATATTGTCATGCGCTGCAAGTGCAGCCATATCGCTATCGCTGCGTGATTGCATGTCATCAAGTAAGATCCTAACTCTTACACCTCTCTCTGCAGCCTGAAAAATAGCATGAGTGAGCAATGAGCTGGTGCTGTCATCACGATAGATGTAGTACTGTAAATCCAGAGATTGTTCACTGTTTTCAATCAACGCAATTCGAGCGAGTAGGGCTTCTTGACCATCACTAAGGGGGTAAAAGCCACTCTGATCTGCCGCGCTAGTTTGATTCTCATTCATGTAGTGGGTAGCTAACTGGCCTAGCTTGGTTTTTGGATTGAGTGGTAGCGTCGAGGATGATGCTTTGATGACCGAGTCAGGTCGTGAAAAATGCGCATAGAGCGCAGTCGCGACCAATACTGTGATGAGTAATAGAACGCCGGTTCGAAGATAAAACCCAAAGCGACGCGTTGGGCGAGAAGTGGTATGAAATATAGTGCGTCGTGATTTAAACATAACGGGGTAAGTCGTCCTGACTGGTGAATATTCAACGAAGCGAGTTCAGTAGTAATGTCGATTTAAGCATAACGTTAGCAAAAATGTTATGACGACGCGGTGAGTCTGAGACCCAGCAAACATTGTTGTTTCTGTTGTTATTCTTTGTAGGCCATTACAACAATAAAAAAGGCTTCCGTTGGGAAGCCTTTTAAAAATAGGATTGCAACTACAAAGCCATTCGTTAGCGAGAGGCTTAGCCGGCTGAACGCTTAGCCAGCAAGTACATCGGTAGCAACCTTGTAGCTTGGATCTTCTTTTACGTTGATCTCAACCAGGCTACCCGCTTTGTGCAGTAGCGCTCGGCAATCTTGGCTTAGGTGACGCAAGTGTAGTGTTTTACCTGCGGCAGCATAACGCTCGGCTAGCGTTTCGATGGCTTCAATCGCTGAGTGGTCAGTCACGCGTGAATGAGCGAAGTCGACAATCACTTCTGCTGGGTCATTCTTTGGATTAAATAGCTCTAGAAAGTTAGCCGCGCTACCGAAGAAGATAGGACCATGGATATGGTAAACCTTAGCACCTTCTTCATTGGTTTTGCTTGATGCGTAAATGTGCTTAGCGTGTTGCCATGCAAACATCAGCGCCGAGGCGATAACACCCACCGCAACGGCAACCGCAAGATCAGTCAGTACGGTGACAACAGTTACCAATACGATAACAAAGAAATCTTGTTTTGGTACTCGGCGAGCCAGCTTAAACGTAGCCCACTCGAAGGTGCCAATAACAACCATGAACATTACACCAACCAGAGCGGCAAGTGGGATCATTTCAATCAGTGATGAAGCAAACAAAATGAAGCAAAGTAGCGCGACTGCGGCAACGATGCCAGATAGACGACCACGGCCACCAGAGTTTACGTTGATCATTGATTGACCAATCATCGCGCAGCCGCCCATTGCTCCGAATACAGAACAGGTGACGTTCGCAAGACCTTGGCCCATACATTCACGATTAGACTGACCACGGGTATTGGTCATTTCATCCAATACAGTCAGAGTTAGCAGTGATTCAATTAAGCCGATCGCCGCAAGAATGATGGCGTAAGGCAGAATAATTTGCAGTGTTTCCAAGTTAAATGGAACCATCGGAATCGAGAACGTTGGTAGTGAACCTGCCAATGTTGCTGCTTCATCGCCAGACATGGTACGCAGGAAGTCCACCACAGTACGAGTATCTAAATCTAAACCCACGACTAGCGCGGTTACCGTTACGATGGCAACCAATGATGAAGGCACAGCAGTCGTAAACTTAGGTAGGAAGTGAATAATCGCCATCGTCAGCGCGACTAAACCTAGCATCAGCATCATTTGGTCAGTTGGTAACCAGGTTAATGCCCCGCTCATATCAGGCGCTTTGAATTGGCCTAGCTGTGCTAGGAAGATAACGATAGCAAGACCGTTAACGAAACCAATCATTACAGGGTGTGGCACCATGCGAATAAATTTGCCCAGCTTGAATAGGCCGGCGGTAATCTGCAGCAGACCTGCCAGCATAATAGCCGCGAAAAGATATTGCACGCCATGTGATGAAACCAGTGCGACCATTACCACGGCCATTGCGCCAGTTGCACCGGAAATCATACCCGGACGGCCGCCAAAAATAGAGGTGATAAGGCCAACAATGAAAGCGGCATAAAGGCCAACCATAGGGTCGACACCTGCAACGAAGGCAAACGCTACAGCCTCAGGAACCAATGCTAGAGAAACGGTTAAACCTGATAACACATCGTTTTTTACGGAGTGTTTTGAAAATTGAGGGAATTCAAACATATTTGCTCGGTTAGGCTAAGTGTTTAAAATTATTCTGAATTAGACTTGTCGGTTACTAGAGCAAACTGGATGTAAAAGAGCAGCGTAACGTAAGGTAAAATTCAGATCGAGTCGGCGCATGCTACCGAAAACTGTGATTAAGTTCAAGAATGAAGCAGATGTTAACCGATATATGTATGAAATAAATTCTTAGTTAAGAATGTGCTATTTCGATGAGTAGTATTTCTTGAAAGAGAAAAGGGAGAATAAAGAAAAGGCTGCTATTACTAGCAGCCTTTGTTCTTTTATGTTCGGATTAGAAGCTTGGCTTCGTCATTCCTGCGCCTGCTTGGTTCTTAGCAGATTGGCTACCAGCACCAATGGCTTGGTAACGTTCTGTGCGGAACGGTGCAGCGTGAACAGTAATCTCACGTAGTTCTTGAGGACCTGGCGCTTTCGCCATTGGTGAGCTTGCGTGGGCTTTAACTGTTACAACAGATTCTGTTGTTTTTGCTTCAACCTTAACTGGCTCAATCGTTTCTTCAATCACGATTTCTTCAACTACGACAGTTTCAGCTACGATAGCTTCTTCTGCGATAGGTGCTTCAACAGCGATTTCAGCAACGGTTTCTTCAACCACAACTTCTTCTACGATTGGCGCTGCGACTGGAGTCGCTTCTACAACCGTTTCAGTTACTGTTTCAACTGCAGTTTCCACAGGTGCTTCAACAACCGTTTCAACAACCGGTTCGGCGATCACTGCTTCTACTACTGTCTCTGTGATAGCCGCTGGAGAAGCGTTCTTCTCTTCGCGTTGGATAATCACTTTACCCATTGCCATTTCAGGACAAGCGAAACCACCTAATGTCTCTGTTGCTACCGTTGCTACTTCAACAACGACTGGCTCAGCATGTTTTTGCTGTGCGTGTTGAGAACGAGGCGCTGGTTTTGCTAGATCGAAACGAGGCATCACTTTACCCATTGCCATCTCAGGAGAGGCAACACCACCTTTACGTAGGCGGAATGGGTTAGGGCGACGATCACGTCCACGACGACGACGTTGACCACTTGCACGTAGATGACGAGGTGAACGACGGTTGCGACGTTGTTTGCCATTGTCTGCATCGTTGTCATTGTTGTCAGCTTTTGCTGTTTCAACCGCTGGCTCTACAGCAACAGGAGTTTCAGCCGTAGCGTCGATGATTAGCTCAACAATCTCTTCTGATTGTGCTTGCTGATCTTTCACGCGAACATGCTTAGCCATTTTACGACGTTGACGACGCTCTTTTACTTTCGCTGTTTTTTCTTCAACGCGAGGCTCGACAGCATCAACTTGAGCTTCTGCAGCAAGTTTTAGGCCTTCTTCAGCAACTTTGTTCGGCTTAACATCTTCACGCTTGTTACGGCGGTCTTGACGAGGCTTACGGTTTTGTTGCTTCGGTTCAGCTTGCTGTGCTTTTGGCTCAACATTCGCTTCTTCGCGATTAGGCTTATTACGCTTGTCGTCACGGTTGCGACGGTTGCGATCATTACGCTCGTTGCGATCACCGCGTTCGTTACGCTCGCCACGCTCATTGCGATCACCACGGTTATTGCGGTCATTGCGATTGTTGCGATCGTTACGGTTATTGCGACGATTACGATTGTTACGGTTTGGACGCTCGTTCTCTTTCGGCTCTTCTTTCTTCTCTTCTTCTTTGGTTGAACCAAATAGGAAGCTGCCAAGCGCTTTCACAAAGCGGCTAATCAGACCTGGTTGTGCTTCTGCTTCTGGTGCCTTTTTAGCTGGCGCAGCAGGTTTTGCTGGTGCAGCCACAGGAGCTGGGGTTGGCGCCGATTGAGAAGGTGCTGCAAAACCACGTAGAGCGGGTTCTTCAATCTTCTTCGGTTTGATTTCAGTGACCGGTAATTCCTTACCTTCCGCTTCTTTAATTGCATCGAGTTTCTTCGGTAGAAGGTAAGACAGCAAGTCAAACTCTTCGCCTTCACGAACACGAACCACTTCAAAGTGCGGAGTTTCCATATCTGAGTTAGGTACAACTAAGATTTTAACGTCTTGGTTCTTCTCAATATGGTTCACTGAACGGCGTTTTTCGTTCAATAGGTAAGAAGCAATTGGAACAGGCACAACCGCAAGAACTTGCGCGGTGTTATCTTTTAATGCTTCTTCTTCGATCAAACGCAGTACCGAAAGTGCCAGTGATTCGTTATCACGAATAACACCAGTACCAGTACAACGAGGACAAATGTGGTGGCTTGCTTCAGCAAGAGACGGGCTCAAGCGTTGACGAGACATTTCAAGTAGACCAAAGCGAGAAATACGACCAATCTGCACTCGAGCACGATCCATGCGAACCGCGTCACGTAGACGGTTTTCAACTTCACGTTGGTGACGGACAGGGGTCATATCGATGAAATCGATAACCACTAGACCACCAAGGTCGCGTAGGCGTAGCTGACGAGCAATTTCGTCTGCTGCTTCTAAGTTGGTATTTAACGCTGTTTCTTCGATATCGCCGCCTTTAGTTGCACGAGCTGAGTTGATATCGATAGAGGTTAGTGCTTCTGTTGGGTCGATAACGATCGAGCCGCCAGAAGGCAAACGAACTTCGCGTTGGAACGCGGATTCGATTTGGCTTTCAATTTGGTAGTGACTAAATAGCGGCACTTCACCGTCATATTTCTTCACACGGTTAACGAAATCAGGACGTACCAGACGAATGTGCTCAAGAGCGCGATCGTACATAGTGTTGCTGTCGATTAGGATTTCGCCGATATCACGACGCAAGTAGTCACGAATCGCGCGAACGATGACGTTACTTTCTTGGTGAATAAGGAACGGTGCTGGGTTGCTATCAGACGCTTGTTTGATGGCACTCCAGTGGTTAAGAAGAACGTTTAGGTCCCACTCAAGCTCTTCTGCACTCTTACCGACACCAGCTGTACGCACGATTAGACCCATACCTTGCGGTAGTTCCAAAGTGCTTAGTGCTGCTTTAAGTTGAGTACGCTCGTCACCTTCGATACGGCGAGAAATACCACCGGCGCGAGGGTTGTTAGGCATAAGAACTAGATAACTACCCGCAAGAGAGATAAAAGTGGTTAACGCTGCACCTTTGTTGCCGCGTTCTTCTTTCTCAACTTGTACGATTACTTCTTGTCCTTCCGTTAGCACTTCTTTAATGCTTGGACGGCCTTGGTAGGTATAACCTTGAGGGAAGTATTCGCGAGCAATTTCTTTAAGAGGGAGGAAGCCGTGTCGTTCTGCACCATAGTCAACAAAAGCCGCTTCAAGGCTTGGTTCTATGCGAGTGATACGTCCTTTGTATATGTTTGCTTTTTTAGATTCGTGACCTGGGCTTTCGATATCAAGATCGAATAAGCGCTGACCGTCCACTAAAGCAACACGCAACTCTTCTTTTTGAGTTGCGTTGATTAGCATTCTTTTCATTTATAAATCTCGTTGTCATTTTTTATTGTGCTTGTTGCTTTGTTGTCTCTTTCACGGTGCCAGATCCCATGGTTTATTCAGTGCAGCCTCCCGGCTGGAGGGATGCTCTGGGGCACTCCAGTTCTCACATGCAGTTAACGTGTGAGCCGCGATTTCGGCGGAATATACTCAACATGAAAGGAGATGAGTAGAGCAACAAGAAACCAACGGTGGAAAGGTCTTACGCCGTGTGCTGCGCTCTCTTTTCGTTAGCATTCTACTCATTATTTTGCGTCTAAATGATTTGATTTGTACATAATTAAATCAGATCACTCTTTGCAGGTGTGAACTATAGCAGTACCCAGTAAAGTCAGCAATCGGCTTTATTGTAAAAGGGCCAAGAATAGCCGTTTATGTTTGATAATATCGTGTTGAAACATGTTTTTTATTTACTTAAAGGCTTTTTAACAAGTGAGTGATGCCGATTTTACTGCTTATGGATGACAAATTGAGTGATCTCAGCGTTTGTGGCGAAGAAAATGTGAATTTGCTCTGAGTTGAGTGATAGAATGATGCAATGAGCGAAATTAGAACCCAAGTCCAGTTTGTCGATATCGATCAAGATATGGCAGGCCAGCGCATTGATAACTTTCTGCGCAATCAATTGAAAAGCATCCCGAAAAGCATGGTTTATCGTATCGTGCGTAAAGGGGAAGTTCGTGTTAACAAGAAACGCGTAAAAGCGGAATACAAATTACAAGCTGGAGACGTGGTGCGGATTCCACCGGTGACGGTAGAAGAGAAAGCGCCGGAAGTAGCACCAAGTACCAAGCTTAATAAAGTGGCTGAATTAGAAGATATGATCATCTATGAAGATGAACATATGTTGATCCTAAATAAGCCATCAGGTACCGCCGTTCATGGTGGCAGTGGCTTAAAGTTTGGCGCGATTGAAGCACTGCGTGCTTTGCGCCCGCAAGCGCGATTCCTTGAGCTTGTTCACCGCATTGACCGGGATACTTCAGGTATTTTGTTGGTGGCGAAGAAGCGTTCTGCGCTCCGTCATTTACAAGCTCAATTCCGTGAAAAGACGGTACAAAAGTATTATTTCGCGTTGGTGATGGGGGAGTGGAAAGCGAGCTGCAAAGTCGTTAACGCACCACTGCTGAAAAACGAAGTGAACAGTATCGTGCGAGTGAATCCAAACGGCAAACCGTCAGAAACGCGTTTTAAAGTGCTGGAAAGATTCCCTGACGCGACTTTGATTCAAGCCAGTCCAATTACGGGACGTACGCACCAAATCCGCGTGCACGTACAGTACGCTGGCCACCCAATTGGTTGGGATGATCGCTATGGTGATCGCCGTTTTGATGCCTACACTGCAAAAGTGGGTCTTGATCGTCTGTTCTTACATGCGGCCAACATTAAGTTCCAACACCCATCGAATGATGAGTGGATGGAAATTAATGCACCAATGTGTAGAAAGCTAGAAGGCGTGCTGGCTGGTTTAAGAAAGCTAGCGAAGAATTGAGAATTGAGAATTGAGAATTGAGACGCTAGCGTCGAGATTTTTTAATCGAGATTCGATAGATTGGGGGCGAATAGCTCCCTTTTTTATTTTATTGCATAGATTCCCTACAGGGCTGAAAGCCCGTAGTCTGCTTCTCGCTTCTCGCTTCTCGCTTCTCGCTTCTCGCTTCTCGCTTCTCGCCTCTCAAATCTCAAGCGAAGCGCCTTTAATTCTCGCTTTCTCAAAGCACAGCAAACCCTTGTGCTTCAAGCATATCAATAAGGTCAATCAAGGGTAGGCCAACCAATGTGTTGGGGTCTTTACCCTCTAAGCGTTCAAACAGTGCGATACCCAACCCTTCACTTTTGAAGCTGCCGGCACAGAAGAAGGGCTGTTCTTTATCAACATAACTTTCGATTTGCGCCGTGGTCAGTTGGCGAAAATGTACCACAAATGTATCAAGTTTAACCTTGGTTTCTTGGGTTTTGCTATTGTGCAGTGCGAGCCCGGTATAAAAAGTGATACTTTTACCACTTTGGCGGCGAAGTTGTTCGATAGCACGCTCACGAGTATGTGGTTTGCCAATAATCTCACCATCAATCACACAAACTTGATCGCTGCCGATGATTAATGTGGTCTTTTCTTCATCACTGATATCGCTAGGACAGGATTGCGCTTTGCCTTGAGCTAAGCGCAAAACTAACGCACTTGGTGACTCTCCGTCTAAAGGGGTTTCATCAAAATCAGGACTGGCGGTTTTAAACGGAATTGCTAGTTTATTGAGCAGTTGTTGTCTAAAAGGTGAGGTTGAAGCTAAAACTAGTTGGTAATTTGGCATTTTTATTTACAATCGCAATAGGCTTTGATTGAAGCATAATAGATATTATGGCGCTTATGATAGCGCTCTTGGTGGAAAGGAAAAAAAGTATAACTTTTTAGCCTTTTTCTTTGACTCTAAACAATTTGGAAGATAGAATTTGCGCCCTATGCAAAAGGTAAAAATACCGCGAACGGTTGATCCCGCGAGAACTGCTCAAAAGCGATTGGATATAGATGGTATCATTCAAACCAGTCTCCTAAAGCGTTTAAGTGCAACAACCGAAGGCGTAAAACGCGACGCGCAAGTCTCATTGTCATTTGGGCTTGATGAACAGCGACTCGTCGTTATCTCTGGTAAAGCTAACGTCGAAGTTGATTTAGAGTGTCAACGTTGTAATAAGGTTTTCGCACATCAGTGTGAAGTTCAATTCACTTATACTCCTGTTTACAGCGAGAAGAGTGAAGAAGAAGCACCGGAAGAGTACGATTTGGTAGATCTAAACGAGTACGGTGAAGTAGATCTTATTCAATTAGTTGAAGACGAGTTCATCCTTGGATTGCCTCTAGTAGCAATGCATGACGAAGCGGATTGTAGCGTTAACTCAAATAACATGGTGTTTGGTGAAATTCCTGAAGAAATTGAGGAAGAAAAGAAACCGAATCCATTTGATATCTTAAAAAGCTTAAAGCGCTAACTTATTAATAAGTAAGTATCTTTAGGAATTTACATAGGAGTAGGGTCAATGGCCGTACAAAAGAGCAAGAAATCACGTTCAATGCGTGGCATGCGTCGTTCACACGATGCGCTTACTACAGCTGCACTTTCTGTAGACGCAACTTCAGGTGAAACTCACCTACGTCACAACGTGACTGCCGAAGGTTTCTACCGCGGCAAAAAGGTTATCAACAAGTAAGGTTGACCTTTGCATAATATAACCGTTGCGCTTGATGCAATGGGCGGTGATTTCGGTCCCCGTGTTACAGTGCCTGCCGCCGTGCAGGCACTGTCGTATTTCCCAGAGCTAAAAGTGGTCCTACTAGGTGATCGGACTTCGATCACATCTCAATTATCTAATCTTGGTTATCAGCCAGATGCTCGGCTGAGCATTAAACACTGTGACCGAGTGATCTCCAATTCAGAAAAACCTTCTCTAGCATTACGTAATGGCCAAGACAGCTCTATGGGTCGAGCGATCGATCTCGTTTCAGTCGGCCAGGCTGATGCATGCGTAAGTGCGGGTAATACAGGCGCATTGATGGCGTTGTCACGCTTTCGTCTAAAGCTATTACCGGGTATCGAACGACCAGCATTAGTTTCTGCACTGCCAACCGTTTCTGGCAATCGAACGTGGATGTTGGATCTCGGCGCGAACGTGTCGAGTGACGCCGATTCGCTATTTCAATTTGCCATTATGGGCAGTGCTCTCGCTGAACAATACTTACAACGCCCGCCTAGGGTTGCGATTCTCAATATCGGCGCTGAAGAAATAAAAGGTAATGATCTTGTCAAGCGTTGTGCGGAAATGCTATCGCAAACCCAGTCGGTCAATTTTGTCGGCTATATTGAAGGTAATCAGTTATTGCATGATGCCGCTGACGTCGTTGTTTGCGACGGTTTTGTCGGTAACATCTGTTTAAAAACATGCGAAGGAACCGCGCAACTTTTTATTGATAGATTGAAATCGTATATGATGGCTTCATCAATAAAGGGCTGGATTGCAAGAAAATTGTTTTCTGGGTTATTTAATGAACTAAAAACATTGAACCCCGACCAGTATAACGGCGCAAGTTTGCTAGGATTGCGCGGCATTGTAATAAAAAGCCACGGAAGTGCTGATGTAGAGGCGGTCGTCAACGCAATTGGCGAAGCCCTGCATGAGGTCAAACGACAGGTACCAAGCCGTATTAGCGATCGTTTGGAAGCGGTTTTACTCGAGAGGCACTATTAGTCTTCATGTATAGCAAAATATTAGGTACTGGCAGCTACCTGCCATCTCAGGTGCGTACTAACGCAGACCTAGAGAAAATGGTAGACACATCAGATGAGTGGATTGTCGCTCGTACTGGTATTAAAGAACGCCGCATCGCTGCTGAAGATGAGACTGTTGCCGACATGGCTTACCATGCCGCGCTAAACGCGATCGAAATGGCCGCTATCGACAAAAACGATATCGATATGATCATCGTGGCGACGACCAGCAGCAGCCATACATTCCCATCGTCGGCATGTCAGGTTCAGGGCATGCTAGGCATTAAAGGTTGCCCAGCATTCGATCTTGCAGCGGCATGTTCAGGCTTTGTTTATGCTTTGTCTATTGCTGATCAACACATTAAAACGGGTATGTGTAAAAACATCTTGGTGATTGGTGCTGATGCATTGTCGAAAGCGTGTGACCCGACGGATCGCTCTACCATTATCCTATTTGGTGATGCTGCGGGTGCGGTTGTCGTTGGCGCAAGCGAAGAGCCGGGCATCTTGTCGACTCATATTAATGCTGATGGTGCGTTTGGTGATTTATTAAGTCTACCGGTTGCTGCTCGTGATGGTTCAGATGCTGATAAGTGGCTGTACATGGCGGGTAATGAAGTCTTTAAAGTGGCGGTAACACAGCTCTCTAAGCTTGTTAAAGACACGCTTGAAGCCAACAATATGCACAAGTCTGAATTGGATTGGTTGGTACCACACCAGGCGAACTACCGCATCATTTCAGCGACGGCTAAAAAGCTATCGATGTCACTAGACCAAGTTGTGCTGACGCTTGATAAGCACGGCAACACTTCAGCGGCGACAGTACCAACTGCGCTGGATGAAGCGGTTCGTGATGGTCGTATTAAACGTGGTCAAACGTTACTACTAGAAGCGTTTGGTGGCGGCTTTACTTGGGGCTCTGCGCTCGTTAAGTTCTAAGTCAACAGAATTCAAAATTAAGGTGCACATAGGTGCATCTTTTCTTTCTTACTTTGTTTTAAGGAAAAGAACATGAGCAAGTTTGCTATCGTATTTCCCGGTCAAGGTTCACAAGCATTAGGTATGCTTGCAGAGCTTGGCGCACAATATGACGTAGTTAAACAAACTTTTGCCGAAGCTTCTGAAGCACTAGGTTACGATCTTTGGGCTTTGGTTCAAGATGGTCCTGTAGAAGATTTAAACCAAACTTTCCGTACTCAACCTGCACTATTGGCATCGTCAGTAGCGATTTGGCGTGTATGGCAAGAGCTTGACCTAGAGCAGCCTGCAAACCTTGCTGGCCACAGTCTAGGTGAGTACTCAGCGCTGGTTTGTGCGGGTGTTATCGACTTTAAACAAGCGATTAAATTGGTTGAGCTACGTGGTCAACTAATGCAAGAAGCGGTACCAGCAGGTACGGGTGCAATGTACGCGATCATCGGTCTTGATGACGCCGCAATTGCAAAAGCGTGTGAAGAGGCAGCGCAAGGTGACGTGGTTTCTCCAGTAAACTACAACTCACCAGGCCAAGTGGTTATCGCAGGCAGCAAAGATGCGGTTGAGCGCGCAGGCGTATTGTGTAAAGAAGCGGGCGCGAAACGTGCACTGCCGCTTCCTGTTTCAGTGCCATCGCACTGTGCACTAATGAAACCAGCAGCCGACAAGCTTGCGATTGCACTAGAAGAAATCGAATTCAACACTCCTCAGCTACCAGTGATCAATAATGTTGATGTGATGGCTGAAGTAGAACCTGAAAAAATCAAACTTGCGCTCGTTCGCCAGCTATACAGCCCAGTTCGTTGGACTGAGTGTGTGGAACTGATGAGTGAGCAAGGTGTTGAAAAACTGTTTGAAGTTGGTCCTGGTAAAGTACTGACTGGTCTAACAAAACGTATTGTTAAGACACTAGATGCAGCAGCAGTGAACGACATTGCGTCGCTTGAAGCGGCAAAGTAAACACTGCTAAGAAATCGAAAGGAACGAAGATAATGATGAATCTAGAAGGCAAGATTGCCCTAGTGACTGGCGCAAGCCGTGGTATCGGTCGTGCGATCGCTGAGCTTCTTGTTGAGCGCGGAGCTACGGTAATTGGTACTGCAACGTCTGAAAGCGGCGCTGCGGCAATCAGCGAATACCTTGGCGACAATGGCAAGGGTCTCGCGCTAAACGTAACTGATGTAGAGTCTATTGAAGCGACACTAAAAACCATCAATGATGAGTTTGGTGTGATCGATATTCTTGTCAACAACGCTGGTATCACCCGTGATAACCTGCTTATGCGCATGAAAGACGATGAGTGGAACGATATTATCGATACCAACTTAACGCCTATTTTCCGTATGTCTAA
Organism: Vibrio sp. N418; assembly: GCF_000222565.1. NCBI lineage: Bacteria > Pseudomonadati > Pseudomonadota > Gammaproteobacteria > Vibrionales > Vibrionaceae > Vibrio > Vibrio sp. N418. The sequence goes on along the minus strand of NZ_AFWD01000098.1, from coordinate 8,547 downwards.
AGCAGTACTACGTGGCATGATGAAAAAGCGTGCTGGTCGTATCATCAACGTCGGTTCGGTAGTTGGCACGATGGGTAACGCAGGTCAAACTAACTACGCAGCAGCAAAAGCGGGTGTGATTGGCTTTACTAAGTCTATGGCACGCGAAGTCGCTTCACGTGGCGTAACGGTAAACACTGTCGCTCCGGGTTTCATTGAAACTGACATGACTAAAGCATTAAATGATGACCAACGAGCAGCGACACTTGCTAACGTTCCTGCTGGTCGTCTAGGTGATCCTCGTGAAATTGCGTCGGCTGTTGCATTTTTAGCATCGCCAGAAGCGGCGTACATCACAGGTGAAACTTTGCATGTCAATGGCGGCATGTATATGGTTTAATAGCCAAGTTCGAAAAAGCTTTGCTGATAGTCCAGATTAACGTCTTTCTATCAGTAAAGTGTGAAACTTGCTATTGATTTGCACAACAATTGTGCATGACTTAAGTCAAAGTTGTATTGAATTTCGGTTAAAATCGCTAAAATTGTGGTTTGACCAGCAAGGTCCCCCTTGCAACTTTCAATAGTTCTAATAAACTACGGAATCATCGCATTAGGCGAAATCTGTAAAGGAAAAGAAAAATGAGCAACATCGAAGAACGCGTAAAGAAAATCATTGTTGAACAGCTAGGTGTGGACGAAGCAGAAGTTAAAAACGAAGCTTCATTTGTTGACGATCTAGGTGCTGATTCTCTAGACACTGTTGAACTAGTAATGGCTCTAGAAGAAGAATTCGACACTGAGATTCCAGACGACGAAGCTGAGAAGATCACTACTGTTCAAGCTGCAATCGACTACGTGAACAGCGCTCAGTAATATCTCCCCCAGGCGGCCTTCTGGCCGCCTGAGTTCTTTTTTAACTCTTCTATCTCTCTCATAGAATCATTTCATTTCCCGGAGAATAAAATCGTGTCCAAGCGTCGTGTTGTTGTCACTGGCATGGGTATGTTGTCACCGGTAGGCAACACTGTTGAATCATCATGGAAAGCCCTGCTCGAAGGTCAAAGCGGTATCGTTAATATCGATCACTTTGATGCTACTAATTTCTCTACTCGCTTTGCTGGCCTAGTTAAAGACTTTAACTGCGAAGAGTACATGTCTAAGAAAGATGCACGTAAAATGGATTTATTTATCCAGTACGGTATCGCAGCAGGCATTCAAGCTCTAGATGACTCTGGCTTACAAATTAATGAACTAAACGCTCCTCGTGTGGGTGTAGCGATTGGTTCGGGTATCGGCGGTCTTGACCTGATTGAAAAAGGTCACGATGCACTGATCGAAAAAGGTCCACGTAAAGTTAGCCCATTCTTTGTACCATCAACCATCGTAAATATGGTTGCGGGTAACCTATCTATCATGCGTGGTTTGCGCGGCCCTAACATCGCTATCTCAACAGCGTGTACCACTGGCCTGCACAACATCGGTCATGCGGCTCGAATGATCGCTTACGGCGATGCAGACGCAATGGTAGCAGGTGGTTCTGAGAAAGCGTCTACGCCTCTTGGTATGGCTGGCTTTGGTGCGGCAAAAGCACTATCGACTCGTAACGATGAGCCACAAAAAGCTTCTCGCCCTTGGGATAAAGACCGTGATGGTTTTGTTCTTGGTGACGGTGCAGGCATGATGGTTCTCGAAGAGTACGAACACGCGAAAGCGCGTGGTGCTAAGATTTATGCTGAGCTTGTTGGCTTTGGTATGTCTGGTGACGCTTACCACATGACTTCTCCAACGCCTGATGGCTCTGGCGGTGCGCTTGCGATGGAAGCGGCGATGCGTGACGCAGGCATTGTTGGTACTCAAGTGGGTTATGTAAACGCACATGGCACATCAACACCGGCAGGTGACGTAGCGGAAATCAAGGGTGTTAAACGTGCTCTTGGTGAAGAAGGCTCGAAACAAGTAAAAGTATCATCAACGAAATCAATGACAGGTCACCTATTGGGTGCTGCAGGTTCAGTTGAAGCGATCATTACTGTGTTGTCTCTTGTTGATCAAATCGTACCACCAACGATCAACCTCGATAACCAAGAAGAAGGTTTAGATATCGATCTTGTTCCACATGTTGCTCAAAAAGTAGATATGGAATATGCGATTTGTAACTCTTTCGGTTTCGGCGGTACGAACGGTTCACTGGTCTTCAAAAAGATTTAATCGCACTAACCCAAGATACCAGGACTCGCAGCGTTGTTCGCGGTAAGTCCAATTATCTTGGGTAAAGTTAGAAGATATGATAAAACGGCTCAATGCTTTTGGCATTGGGCCGTTTTTTATTTTAGGGACTGATTGTGTTTTGGCTTAACGGACAACCTGCAGATTCAATTTCTCTTCTCGATCGTTCTTTTCAATACGGTGACGGTGGCTTTACTACCGTGCTTACCGAGCATGGCAAGCTTTGCCAGTGGCCCTATCATAAACAGCGCATGCAAGCATGCTTAGCCGCGCTTGCAATTGAACAGCCGGATTGGCAGCAGGTCAAACAGTGGATGATGCAGGCTGCGAGCCTCGACTCAAAGGCTGGATTGAAATTACATATTAGCCGAGGTGAAGGGGGGCGCGGTTATAGCCCTACTCAAGTGAGTGCCGCTAATGTTACTATTAGCGACTTTGCCTATCCTGCACATTATCCGCAATGGCAACAACAGGGAATAACGCTTGGCGTGAGTCAGGTTAAGCTAGGGCTTAATCCACTTTTAGCTGGCCATAAGCATAATAATCGACTCGAACAGATTCTGGTTAAAGCGGATTTGGAGAACGCGGGTGCGATGGATGGTTTGGTGCTGGATCTTAATAACCATGTTATTGAAACCAGTATGGCGAATGTTTTCTGGCGCAAAGACGCTCAACTCTATACTCCAAGCTTGGCTATGTCGGGCGTGGCGGGTGTCGCGAGGAGAGTGGTGTTAGAATTTGTGCAAAGTGCAGATATGAGTGTTGCAATCGGCCAATATGATTTGAGCCATATATTAGATGCCGATGAAGTGTTTATTACTAATTCTTTATTGGGCGCAGTGCCTATTCGGGCGATTGAAAGTCATATGTTCCCTATAGGAACATTGACACGACGTATTCAGGAGATGTTAGCCTCGTGATTAAGAAGATCACTTTTTTGCTTATTTTACTTGCGGTGATCGCCGCAGGCGCCTTTTTCTATGTGACTAAGCAAGTTGAACAGTTTGTTAGCCAACCTTTGCAATTGTCACAAGAGCAAATTTTTACCGTTCAGCCAGGTTCCAGTTTTGCCCGCGTGCTTAATCAGCTTATTTCAGACAAACTGATTGAATCTAATGATGTGATGCCACTAGTGCGTCGTTTTCATCCTGAACTGACGCAAATTAAAGCGGGAACTTACCTGATCACGCCAGAGATGAATCTGACTCAGGCGTTATTGTTGTTTAAGACCGGCAAAGAGCATCAATTTTCCCTGACGTTTGTTGAAGGATCTCGCTTTAGTGAATGGCGAACCATTTTAGCAAATGCGCCATACCTCGAGCATAAAACGACAGACATGTCGGAAGCGGAAATCGCGAAACAGTTGGGTATTGAACACGATAAGCTCGAAGGTTTATTTTTGGCGGAAACGTTCAATTACACCTATGGAACGTCAGATCTCGATATTCTTAAACGTTCATCAGACAAATTAAAATCGGTACTCGATGAAGCATGGCAAGCGCGCCAAGAGAAATTGCCGCTGAAAACACCTTATGAAGCGCTGATCTTAGCGTCGATTATCGAAAAAGAAACTGCGGTGGAGTCAGAGCGTGAACGTGTCGCGTCTGTGTTTGTTAACCGCTTAAACAAGCGCATGCGTCTGCAGACCGATCCAACGGTGATTTATGGCATGGGCGATAAGTACGACGGTAATATCCGTAAGAAAGATCTACGCACGCCGACACCATACAACACCTATACCATCTCAGGATTACCACCAACGCCAATCGCGATGGCAGGTGAAGCGTCAATTTTGGCGGCATTGAATCCTGAAAACAGTAAATACTACTACTTTGTCGCGAGCGGCAAGGGTGGTCATGTATTTTCGAAAACGTTGGCCGAACACAACCGAGCGGTTCGCGCTTACTTAAAACAATTAAGAAGTAATAAATAACTCATGAGCCAAGCTAAATTTATCGTTATTGAAGGCCTTGAAGGGGCGGGTAAGAGCACTGCTATCCAAGCGGTCCTTGCAACACTGCAATCGGCGGGAATTGATTCTATCCAAAATACTCGCGAACCTGGCGGCACTCAGTTAGCTGAAAAACTGCGTGAGTTGGTGAAACAAGAGCATGAAGGTGAAACGCTGCAAGATATGACCGAACTGCTACTGATGTATGCAGCTCGTGTCCAGCTGGTTGAAAATGTAATTAAACCTGCGCTTGCTGCGGGGACTTGGGTGGTCGGTGATCGCCATGATATGTCTTCTCAAGCTTATCAAGGCGGTGGTCGTCAAATTGCTCGTGAAACCATGCAATCACTGCGCGATACTACGCTAGGGGCTTTTAAGCCTGACTTTACTCTCTATCTCGATATTGATCCTCGCATCGGTTTAGCACGCGCTCGTGGACGTGGTGAGCTCGACCGCATTGAAAAAATGGACATGAGTTTTTTCGATCGCTCTCGAGAGCGTTACCTAGAGATCGCGAATAGTGATGACTCTGTGGTCATCATTAATGCCAATCAAAGCATGGATGAAGTCGCAGCGGATATTCACTCTGCACTGCAACAGTGGCTGGAATCAAACTAATGTCACCGCTTTATCCTTGGTTCGCACCACTGTGGCAGCAATGGCAAGCGCACTTAGAGCAAGATCGTTTTCCTAATGCCGCTTTGTTGATCGCTAAAGCGGGTCTTGGGGTCGATCAACTGGTGAGTCAATTCAGTCAGGCGGTAATGTGCAGCAATTATGCAGCAGAGCCGTGTGGTTTTTGCCATAGCTGTCAGCTCATGGCTTCGAGCAACCATCCTGACTTTCATCGAGTTGTGCCGGAAAAAGAAGGCAAAGCCATTACGGTTGATCAGATTCGTCAATGTAATCGTGTTGCACAAGAGTCTTCTCAACTCGCGGGCTATCGCTTGATTGTCATTGAGCCTGCAGAAGCGATGAACGAATCGGCTGCCAATGCTTTGCTAAAAACATTGGAAACGCCATCAGCAAAGTGCCTATTTTTATTGGTCGCGACCTCCGCGAGTCAGTTATTGCCCACCATCACTAGTCGTTGCCAACAATGGCATGTTGGAGAGCCGGATTCAGTCGTGTTAACTCAATGGTTGGCTGAACAGACAGAGCTGCCGGTGCCTGTTTATGCCGCGCACCTTAATGGTCATTCACCGTTGCAAACCCTGCGCTTTATTGAAGGTAAAGAGCAAAGTCGCTACCAAGCCATTGAACAACAGCTTTTAGCGGTGACTCGCCAACAAGGTGACGTGGTGAAATTGGCTAAGGAGCTGGCAATTGAAACTGAACAGTCACTGAGTTGGTTGTGGTATTTGCTGACAGATGCACAAAAGTGTCATTTCGGTCTGGCTTTACCGACCGCGATCCCTGGGGCGAGTGCACTTGCACAACAGGTGAGTTATGACTTGCTCTATACTCAGTCAGAAGCATTACGCGAGTTGATGGAGCAGCTTACTACGCACTCGGGGCTTAACCGAGAGCTACTTATTCTAGATTGGCTAATTAAATTTAACGGGGAAGTATGTTTGTAGATTCTCATTGCCATCTCGATAAACTGGATTATCAAGATTTGCACCAAGGAATTGGTGACGTTGTGGCGAAAGCGAAGGCGGCGAATGTCACTGATCTACTGTCTGTTGGTGTTACCCTAGATGCGTTTCCTAATATGATGGAAATGATCGCACCTTACGATAACGTCTATGCGTCATGCGGTGTTCATCCTTTGGACGTTGAAAGTGATTTTTCATTTGAGTTGATGCATCAATACGCTTCTCACACCAAAGTGGTGGCGATTGGTGAGACTGGCCTTGATTATCACTATCAACCGGAAACCAAAGCACTTCAGCTGCAGCGTTTTGAGCAGCAAGTTGCGTTAGCGGTGGAGCTTAACAAGCCACTGATCATTCATACTCGCAATGCCCGTGAAGATACCCTCGATATTTTGCGTCAAGGCGGGGCAGAAAAGTGCGGTGGTGTGATCCACTGTTTTACTGAAGACTTAGCGTTTGCTCAAGCGGCGATGGAGCTGGGATTTTATATCTCCATTTCAGGTATCGTAACATTCAGACAGGCAACCGAGCTGAAAGAGGTAGTAAAAGCCCTGCCTTTGGATCGCCTATTGATTGAAACAGATTCTCCTTACCTTGCGCCGGTGCCACATCGTGGAAAACAGAATCAGCCTGCTTATGTGGTTGAGGTCGCGGCATACATTGCTCAACTGCGCGGTATATCCTTAAGCGAGATTGGCCAAAAAACCAGCGAAAATTTCCGAAATCTTTTTTTGAGATAGAAATCATTCATTGTTTAAAAAAGGAGCTGAAGCTCCTTTTTTTTGTGCTTGAAATCACAGCTAAACGTTTACACTCATCATGTTTACCAAAAATGTTGAATTTATTGGTCGCTTCACTATGAATTGTAAATTCGTTACAAAAAATAACAATTAGGTCTATTTTATTTACCCAGTAAAATTAATTATACACCCTATATTTTTCATAAAATTCAATTACTTGTGTTGGTGTAATCCATTCCATTTGCAAAAAATGCGTGTGATCTATCTATTACTTTGAAATTAAATTGACCAAGCGCCTAGAAAGTGCGGCGAGTATCAAGATATATTTAGAGCCGGAAAATATAACGTAACAAGTGGTTACATTTTCTATGGGTGCTAACATTTAGGCTACGGGGGTGTGCCGTTAGAGCCCAGATAACTCTAATAATTCTTTCAGGAGCATATACATGTTTAAGAACCTTTTTGCTAACCTGCAAAAAGTAGGTAAGTCTCTGATGCTACCAGTATCAGTACTTCCTGTTGCAGGTATCCTACTTGGTGTGGGTGCAGCCGATCTTAGCTTTATCCCAGATATCGTTTCTAATCTAATGGAACAAGCGGGTGGCTCAGTCTTCGGTCAAATGGCATTGCTATTTGCTGTGGGCGTAGCGCTTGGCTTTACAAATAACGACGGTGTAGCAGGTCTTGCTGCAATCGTTGGTTACGGCATCATGACCGCGACACTTGGCGTAATGGCTGGTGTGATGGGTGTTGAGAAAATCGACACAGGTGTACTTGGTGGTATCCTTGTTGGTGGTGTGGCTGCTTGGGCATTCAACCGCTTCTTCAAGATTCAGCTTCCTGAATACCTTGGTTTCTTCGCTGGTAAGCGTGCTGTGCCAATCATCACTGGTTTTACAGCGATCGGTCTTGCAGTTGTGCTATCTGTTGTATGGCCACCAGTTGGCGGTGCAATCTCAGCATTCTCTGATTGGGCTGCACACCAAAACCCACAACTAGCGTTTGGTATTTACGGCGTTGTAGAACGTACACTTATCCCATTCGGTCTTCACCACGTGTGGAACGTACCATTCTTCTTTGAAGCGGGTACTTGTGTAAACGCAGCTGGCGAAACACAAAACGGTGTTCTTACTTGTTACCTAGTTGCTGACGAAGTTTCTCGTGCAGCAGGCAATGGCTTCGGTCAGCTAGCTGGCGGCTACATGTTCAAGATGTTCGGTCTACCAGCGGCAGCAATCGCGATTGCTCATTGTGCTAAACCTGAAAACCGCGCGAAAGTAATGGGTATCATGGCATCAGCTGCTTTGACTTCATTCCTTACCGGTATCACTGAGCCAATCGAATTCTCATTCCTATTCGTAGCGCCAATCCTATACGCAATCCACGCGCTATTAGCGGGTTCTGCATACGTATTGGCTAACACGCTAGGTTTTGTACACGGTACTTCATTCTCTCACGGTTTGATCGACTTCCTAGTACTATCTGGTCACGCTCAAAAAATGGGTCTGATGGTTGCTTGTGGTCTAGCTTACGCTGCGATTTACTACATCGTATTCCGCACTGTAATCACAGCACTTGACCTAAAAACGCCAGGTCGTGAAGATGATTCAGAGGATGCAGTAGCAGTAACTGGTTCAGAAATGGCTGGTGAGCTTGTTGCAGCGTTCGGTGGTAAAGAAAACATCACTGGTCTTGATGCATGTATCACTCGTCTACGTGTTGCTGTTGCAGATACTGCAGCGGTTGACCAAGACAAACTTAAACAGCTAGGCGCAGCAGGTGTTGTTGTTGTAGCTGGTGGTGTTCAGGCTATCTTCGGTACTAAGTCTGACAACCTAAAAACTGACATGGATGAGTGGATTCGTAACCACTAATCGATATCAATACCTTCCCCTATAGGTATCAATATAAAAGGAGGCTTTAGCCTCCTTTTTTACGTCTGGGGATTGCCGTTTGTTGTGGTGGAAAATGCGATTTTTTGTTATTTTGAGTTGACTCCGTAGGGGCAACCAAACCACCCTAATGATCGCTTTCTCGCTTTCTCGCTTTCTCG
>NZ_AFWD01000099.1:0-43071 GCF_000222565.1 Vibrio sp. N418 | reverse complement strand
GCTCAGCCACGTTGATCGCCACCCCTCTTAATACTCTAATGGTATTGGACAACGGCAAGAATGATCGTCTAGGTGAACTAAAAGGCAAGAAGATTGGTATTGCCATTGCCGGCAATGAAGAAGCGACTATCGGTACCATGCTCGCGCAGGAAAACGTCAAACTTTCAGAGGTGGAAATCATCAATATAGGCTGGGCACTTTCTTCCTCGTTAGCCTCTGGAAAAGTCGATGCCATTTGGGGCGGTTTGCGTAATTTTGAAACCAATCAGCTTGCACTTGAGGGCTACCAAGCCAAAGCATTTTACCCCGAAGAGCACGGTGTACCGACTTATGATGAATTGGTGTTTGTCGCCAATGCCAACACCTACGACAAAGAGGCAATCAAGGCCTTCAACCAAGCGCTGGCAAAGGCAACCACCTACATTGTGAATCACCCAAAACAGTCATGGAATGAATTTGTCGCTTACGCCCCCGACACACTAAACAACGAGCTAAACCAGCGAGCTTGGAATGACACCTTGACGCGCTTTGCGTTGCGTCCGTCGGCAGTCGACTTAAAACGTTATGATGATTATGCCAAATTCATGTACTCACAAAACATCATTCAAACACTGCCTAAAGCCAAAGATTACGTACCGAGCTTTGACTAAACAGGGGATAAAAAATAATGAAGTATCAAGACTTAATCGCCGCAAGCCAGCAAGATTGGCAACAATACACCGAACATGAATTTGTGCAGCAACTGGCACAAGGAACCTTAGCTCACGAGTGCTTCCTTCACTATCTAAAGCAGGACTTTTTGTTTTTAAAACAATACGCTCGCGCCTATGCACTTGCGATATACAAGGCCCGTACTTTAGAGGATATGCGCCGCGCCCTACCCAGTATGCACGCCCTGCTTGACTCTGAGATCGCGCACCACGTGAGCTACTGTGCTCAGTGGGGATTAACGGAATCAGACCTCGAAAATGAAGCGGAAGATTCAGGTACGGTCGCGTACACCCGTTACGTTCTTGATGCTGGGATGACTGGCGATATCGTCGATCTTTACGCTGCGCTCGCGCCATGTTCAATCGGCTACGCTGCCATCGGTAAAAGATTGCTAGAAGATCATCAAACGGTAGTTGAAGGCAACCCTTACGCCAGTTGGCTCATGCTGTATGGCAGTGAAGAATTCCAATCCGGCGTCGCAAAGGGAACTGAGCACTTCAATCAACTGCTGGCAGACATCGATATCGAAAGCCAACGCGGGCAAAATTTGATTAAAGTATTCAAAACAGCGACACGAATGGAAGTGGCATTTTGGCAGCAAGGCTTCAGCGCACAATCAAACTAATAGGACAATAAAGATGGTCACAGAACTGGTCACTCAAGCACTCAGTACATTGCGTCAGCAAAAACCTTTGGTGGTGAACATCACCAATTATGTAGTGATGAATAATACCGCCAATGCGCTATTGGCGATTGGAGCGTCGCCGATTATGGCGCATTCAAAACAAGAAATGGCAGAGATGCTCTCTTTCGCAGGTGTGCTGGTGATCAATATTGGCACCCTAGATAGTGTATGGATATCACGCATGTTGTTTGCGGTTGAACAAGCCAACATTCATGGCAAGATCGTGGTGCTGGATCCTGTCGGATGTGGGGCTAGTGCGCTGCGTACCGATACCTCACGAAAGATCGCCCAGTTAGCAGACAAATTGATCATCCGTGGTAATGCATCAGAGATCATTGCGCTGGCTGGTGAGCAAGCACAAAGCAAAGGGGTCGATGCGCTTGACAGTAGTGAAGCAGCTTTAGGCGCGGCAAATTTCTTGGTTAAAGAGTATCAGGCCAACGTCGTTGTCTCGGGTGAAACTGACTACATAGTCAGTCAGAACCACACCGTTACTCTGAACAACGGGCATGCGATGATGCCTTACGTTACCGGTATGGGATGCACTCTGACCGCACTGACTGGCGCATTTGCCGCTATTGGTGAAGAAACCGGCATCGCGGCGGCGGCAGTGCTGGGCGTTGCCGGGGAAATCGCGGCAGAGAACGCGAATGGACCGGGCAGCTTACAATCAAACCTGTTGGATACGCTCTACCAACTGGATACGGCGACGCTAGCGCAACGTTTGAAAGCAAACATAACAACAGCCACAATCCTATAATAACTGCGTTCGTCCCTTATTTAGCCTGCACGTAGGTGGTAAGGGATTGAACCGAATGGAACGAACATGAACCCTTATCGCTTATATTTAGTCACCGATGATCAGCAAGACTTAGCTACACTCAAACACGTCGTCCAACAAGCCGTCGCGGGTGGCGTGACTATGGTACAAGTGCGTGAAAAGCATGGTGACATCCGCGCATTTATTGAACGAGCCCGCGCAGTGAAAGTACTTTTGGAAGGAACTAGCGTAGCGTTGATCATTAATGACCGCATTGATGTGGCGCTTGCGGTTGACGCCGATGGTGTTCATCTAGGTCAGTCAGATATGCCCGTCGAACTTGCTCGCCAACTCATTGGTAAGAATAAAATTTTGGGGCTATCGATTGAAGATGAGAATCAACTAATTATAGCGAACTCACTGCCTATTGATTACATTGGGTTGAGCGCAATTTTTCCGACGGCATCGAAAACGAACACCAAAAAGCATTGGGGGCTCGAGGGGCTGACAATGGCGCTTCGCTGTACATCGCTTCCCATTGTTGCGATTGGTGGCATCAATGAAAGTAACATTCCGGCGCTCTGTAAGACTGGCGTACAAGGGCTCGCAATAGTATCGGCTATTTGTCATGCTCAAGATCCTAAAGCCGCGTCAGCGAACTTGTTAAATTTAATCCAAACAGCGAGTAAAAGCGGCTAATAGCGATCAATATAAGCCCTACATCCTTCCACCAAGGATGATCAAACAAAAAAAAGCGAGTTCAAAAGAACTCGCCAAACAATTCAGAATGAATGTAACAAATATATGAGCCAATCTATTGAGACTATTTCAATCTCAGGTTTCATCAGAAAGGACAAAAGGTTGTCTATTCGCCTTCATCATAACGTGCAGTGTTGACGTTATGTCAGTGCTTTGTCAGTGGAATGTGCTAAAACTGTCTGTTTTTTCTACAATTCACTTCAAGTCTAAATCGCCACTTCATCCAAAGCACGGAATACGCTTTCATCCAAGTGACCATCCATCACTTGTTTACACACTTTACGGCGAACCGCTAAGCCGGCGATCAGACGCTCGATCGATAAATGTTTGTTCTCACTTTGTGCGTTATACAGTTCAATCATCTTACTCAATGTCTCGTAAGGGATCTTATCGTTACCAACACGAAGCCAGTCAAGCTTGTCTATGAGCTCCAGACACTCTTCTTTGATTGAGTTGTGTGAATGCCCTGTCATAGCCGCTAAAGCGCCTATACTGCGTTCTAGAGCCTCTGCTGAGGTATATTTGGATAAGGTTATGGTAATTTCATCCGCATTTATCTCTACTAGGTGCTTACGTTGCTTCACTCGACGACCTAAATGACCTTTTGGTGAACGCTCTTTGCGCTGTATAGGCTCAAATTCACCATCGATAATTTGCGACAGTTCATCCAATTGCTGGCGCGTGACCATTTCGTTGCGAAGTGGGTTCGGCAAGGTTGGTGCCATATTGCGTTTACCAGCGTTAGTGGTGCGAGCACGTGAGTAACGTAATACCTCTTCGACATCGCATTTAATATCGACGTGATAATCTTTGATCTTATCTTTATCGATCATCGCACTGATCGTTAAGTGGTAACCCCAAAGGTTAACCACAAAAAGATCCTCTTCCCCTTTACCATCGGATAGGCGTTTCAATTCACGGATCAGATCCATCGAGAAACGACGCCATTCAATGTTACGCGCCAGTTTTTGGTTGAGCTCACTTAACAACATTGCATCGGTATGGCGGCGAGACATACGACTACGGAAATAGCTGTACAACTGGAATACCAAGGTGTGTTGTTTCAAAATTTCTGGTGGAAAAAGGAAGAAATAGTCGCGTGTTAGCAGTTCCTCATAGAACGATGGTTCCCATACCAGGATATACAGGTTCGGTTTTATGCGTATTTCGCCGTCAGAGCCCTCTGTAGGGGCTTCTTCCGATGCAGTAATGGTACGGGCTATAAAACGGAAACGATCGCTCTTAAAGCCTTCTGGCATGTTCTCGCTGAGCCAACGTCCTGTCAATTCATGCAATTGAAAATCGGTAAATTCGATACGATCAATACTATCGCGAATTGAATCACGTGCCGGGCCACTATCCTTCTTGCCACGTAACGACAAAATATCAGTGATATAGAGCGGTGTTTTATTCGGAACGTGTTTTGCGTCTAACTGATATTGATGCTGATGGTGATCGTGGTATTGCACTGTCAGTGTAAACAACGCAAATAGGGTCATGAGATCATCAACCGTCATGATGTTTTTGGATGATCTTGTTTCGATCACTGCGCGTGTACCCGAGATCGAAACCATCGATTTTTGGTAGTTTTTACGTGTTCTTGGTGGCGCTAATGCTTGATCGATAATACCTGCCCAGTTGGTTGGTGAAACGATAAATTGATCCGCTTCATCTTTCATTGCTGGTGGGGTATTCAAGCCGTATTCATTTAGTAAGCGTTTATTCACTTGTGTTTGAGCAAGTGCTTTTGAACGTTTTTTCTTTTCCGATTGTTTTACGCTTTCAGTGACCAGGCTCGTTGCACCCAGTGCTGAGATAAGTTTATTGGGATTAACAAACTTATGTAGCATGGTTTTTCCTGCAAGGCCTTCTTCAAAACGAACTGGGATTTGATCGAATAATCCAACGGTAACAGCGGCTCTTAATCGTTGTTGAATGGCAGCACGAGTAATCTGACCATCTGTCGCGTCGATCAATTCTGTTGTGGAAACCAAACCATCTTTGCTTGAAAAGCCTCGTAAAGAAATGAGATTTAAAAGTTCTACGATGCTTTTTGTGACACCTTTGAAATGTTGGTATTGCTCAATCCAATCAACTGCAATTTCAGACACTTCAAATAAGTGCCCATCTTTGTGGCTGCGAGGGTTTTTGATCAGTATTTTTTGTTCAGAACTCATTTTTGATCCATGTCACAGAAGCCGTAATATCGCTATAGTTCCGAAAGAATAAAGAAAAAGAGATCATAAAGAAAGAAAAAACTTATTGCTCTTATAAACTGATCTTTATGATTAAACTGATCTTAAATGATTATATGATCTATTGATCTGAAGAGAAAATAGCGAGCAAGATACTGATAATAAACGTTATTTTTTTTTTGCTTTCTGAAAGCATGATCATGTACAACTCGAAACGATGATCATTGCTTTGCAGAAAGCATGATCAAAATTAGTTGAAACGATGATCATCTGAAGTTCGAACCAATGATCAAACAAACACTTGAAGCATGATCAACGTTAACGCACATGTTATCCACAGGCAATTTGTGTCACAAGCGGATCAGCAGCAAGTTATTATAAGCGCTATGAGTCAATTTTCCGTAACGATGATCAAGGCTGAATGATCTTTTTCTCTCTTTGCTCAATTTATCATCAGTTTAGCAATCGAAATACACTTATCTTAAAATTATCCACATAAGCGAATTGCCGTTATATCGGCCGAAAGCATGATCAAGTAAATCTCGGTTTCTGTGTCTAGTAGCCTGTTGTGACTATCGTTCGAGCTATATTCGGACTAATTTGGCGCTAAGCCTGAGTTCACCTGCATTCTTCCGTAATTTGACCGAGATTTTACATGCTTCCGAAAGCGCTATTACCTTGATCATCGATCCAATTTTGGATCTTACTTTGCGGCGATCAAAATTATTCATCTTTCCCACTCAATTCTCTTGATCATGCTTCCTATGAACGCAAAATGGTATGAAAGCATGATCATGATAGCTACCTTGATCATGCTTTCGAAAAAGGATGAATTACCATTCGCGGTTTTATTTTCTCGTGGATTTTTTCCTAGCGTATTTTCTAATTAAATAGAATTCACACCAATAAATTAGCAAGTAAATTGAGTTTACATTGACCGTAATTTGCCGACAGAAACTAATCGTTCCGAGAAATGAGCCTCATTTTAATAAAAACTTAATTTTTACATTGTAAATAAGTGACGGTGTAACACTTTTAATCTGCCTGTGTTTCATCGGCAATGCTGAATAGAAAATTGAACAAATTTTGAGTGGTTTTCTCAGTATTTCACTTAAATGATATATTGTTCTCGTTTTAATGTGATGGCTATCTATAAGTGAATGTTCACCTTTTTATTGTTAAACGAATATAGTGCTGTACAATATAGTCAGTTACTAATAACGGAATTTGGCAATGAAAAGAGAACAGACAATAGAGAATCTCATTCAGCTTGCGGAGAAAACTGCACAAGTTCAAGCAGACCGTATTGAGATTGTATTAGAAGAGCGTAGTGACGACCATTTCCCACCGATGTCAAAGGCATTGATGGAGACTCGCTCAGGTTTGACTCGCCGTAAACTAGACGATGCAATTAGTAAGCTTGAGGCAGAGGGCCACCAATTTACTAAAAACAATGCAAACCACTATTCAATATCGTTGCAAGAAGCACATATGTTGATGGATGCAGCTGGTGCACCTAAGTTTTATGAACGCAAAAAGAATGTTGAAAATAAGCCTTGGATTATCAACGTACAAAACCAAAAAGGTGGTACGGGTAAATCGATGACGGCTGTGCATCTAGCTGCGTGCATGGCATTGAATTTAGAAAAGCGTTACCGTATCTGCCTTATCGACCTTGATCCACAAGGTTCATTACGTCTATTCCTTAACCCTCAGATCAGTTTAACTGACCACGATAATATCTACTCAGCTGTTGATATCATGCTGGAAAATGTTCCTGAAGGGGTAGAGATTACTAACGAGTTTTTACATCGTAATGTGTTGCTGCCGACTCAATATCCGAACTTAAAAACAGTATCAGCATTCCCTGAAGATGCGATGTTTAACGCGGAAGCGTGGCAAAATCTTTCTCAGAATCAATCTTTAGACATCGTTAAACTGTTAAAAGAAAAGCTGATTGATAAGATTGCAGATGATTTTGACGTGATCATGATTGATACCGGCCCACACGTTGACCCATTGGTTTGGAATGCAATGTACGCGTCAAATGCACTATTGATTCCTTGTGCTGCAAAACGTTTAGACTGGGCATCGACAGTTAACTTCTTCCAGCATCTGCCAACGGTATACGAGATGTTCCCAGAAGATTGGGCTGGATTGGAATTTGTTCGTCTGATGCCAACCATGTTTGAAGACGATAATAAGAAGCAGGTTTCAGTACTAACAGAGATGAATTATCTGCTAGGCGATCAAGTGATGATGGCAACGATTCCACGTAGCCGTGCATTTGAAACTTGTGCTGATACATACAGCACCGTATTTGATTTAACGACCAGCGATTTCGAAGGGGGTAAAAAGACCCTTGCGACTGCTCAAGACGCGGTACAAAAGAGCGCATTAGAACTAGAACGAGTACTTCATAGTTACTGGTCATCACTAAACCAAGGGTAATTAACTCATGGCAATTAAAACGTCAGATTTAAACGCAAGACTGTTTGGCAAGACCAACAAACGTCGTGCGACTACGCCGCAAGAAGCGCAACAAGCAGCTAAAGCGCAAGCTCAAATCATTGAACTTGCGGTAGCTGGAGAAGATATGGTTGAGTTTGAGCTGCTTCGAATTGAAGCGGATCAGGTTGAGTCACAAACGGTTGTGTTTGCGGAAAATGCTCGCGAACAATCGTTTTTGAATGAACACGCATTATCGGACGTATTAGTAACGTTACGTGAACGTGGTCAACAATACCCGGCAGTCGGCCGTATGCGCGAAGACGGCAAGATTGAAGTGCTTGATGGCAGCCGCCGCCGCATGTCATGTATTTTGGCGGGTAAAGCGTTTCTTATTTATGTTGCTCAAAACATCAACTCGGAACACGCAAAATTCCTATCTGATGTAGCTAACGCTCACAAGCCGCTTTCTCTTTTTGAGAAAGGCAAAGAGATGCAAGCGAAGCTAGATAGCGGTGAAGCTGAAGATCAAAAAGCTCTAGCGAGAATCTTTCAATGCAGCGAAGCTTTGGTGAGTGGTGCGTTGAAAGCGGCAGATTTACCGCTAGAACTACTTCAAGCTTACCCAAATGTTGCGGATTTAGGGCGTCCAACGATCGTTAAGTTACATAAGCAGTTCACGCAGCTGAGTCATGCTGATAAAGGCATGTTGTTGAAGAAATGCCACGATGATAATAGTTTCGCTTGGCAACGCAGTGAAGCTCAAGGTGTAGCGCGCATCACAAAAGATGTCTCTGAGATGATTGAATCTTGGGTTGAAGAATTGATGCCAACGAAACGCCCTGTGAGCAATAAAGTAGACCTGGTTAAAGGTCGCGTGAGCTACAGCCGCAAAGGCAGCAATTTAGCCTTGAACTTGAAAAAAGTGGATGATGAAACACTAAAAGAAATCCTTAGTTTCATTGAAGACAAGTTCAAATAGTATTACTTAGTCTAATTTCTTCATTTTATTAAAGCCGCTTTAGCGGCTTTTTTTATCTCTGGAGTTCGGCATTTTATCGTGGGTAAATAGAGTTAATCGATCGGTAATAGCGAGAGTAGGGCATTAACAAGTATACTAATCGAAACTCTATCTGACTGTTCGCGACATGAATTCTATTGAGCAATATTTCCAAGCGTTGTCGTCGTTGGCAATGCACCGCAATCATCGATTTGGTATCACGGTTAAAGGTGATGCTGATTGGCAGCAATCGATCGTTCAACTGGCCACAGCGGCTTATCCTGACCAGATCTTCCAATTAGGGGGAGAGGCTCAAACGGGGGTTGAACGTTACCTGACTTACAATAAAGGACAACAATTTCTTGGCCAGGAGTGTCGTTTATTGTTGATTGATCTTCGTGATGGTTTTGACGCAAACAGTTTAACATCAGCACTGGGTACGGTGCGTGGTGGTGGATTGGTTTTGTTTTTACTTAATCAACGCGTTTGCGATGATTTGAGTTATGCGTGGCTGGCAAGAGCATGCAGCCAATTTACCAGTATTGAACAACATAAACCGCTGCCAGTTATTCCAATAGAAGAAATCCTCCTATCCCCGGAAACGTCAATAACAGATGCCTTGAATCAAACGGAACAACAAATCTTTGATACTCATCGTTTAGGTTTGAAAAATCTCGTCCAACAAGACGAAGCAATCGAACGTATCATCAAGGTGGTGAGTGGTCATCGTCGTCGACCTTTAGTATTAACTGCCGATCGTGGTCGGGGGAAAACAAGTGCCCTTGGCATTGCGGCGGCACGGCTAATACAACGTAGGTTCACGCAGAATAAAGCGATGCGTATCCTAGTCACTTCACCAGTTATTAAGAACCTTGCACCTTTGTTCGAACATGCACAGCGTTTGTTACCCGAATCACTGCGTACAAAGTTTGCCTTAACGTGGCATAACTCGGTTATCGAGTTTATCGCGCCCGATGAGCTGCTTCGTTGCAAGCCCAGTTGCGATTTATTGCTGGTCGATGAAGCTGCAGCTATTCCACTGCCACTGTTATTTTCAATTGTTGAACATTATCATCGAGTGGTGTTCTCCACGACGATTCACGGTTATGAAGGGTGCGGACGTGGCTTTACGCTGAAGTTCCAAACATGGCTTCGTCAGCATAGACCCGGGGCGCACTTCTATCATATGGATATGCCTATTCGCTGGGCAGCGCAAGATCCACTCGAGCAATGGCAATATCAAACATTTTTGCTAGATGCCGAGTTGAGTGAGGTTGATGATGTAAGCGACGCAAATAGCCGCTTACGACTTTATGATCAGCAAGCTCTATTTTCATCCCCTCGCTTACTGCGTGAATGTTTTGCATTGTTGGTTAATGCCCATTATCAGACGACGCCGAATGATTTGATGTTGCTGCTCAGTGACTCTTCTATGAAGTTGTGGGCTCGATTTGAAGGGGAGGTTTGTATTGGTTGCATCATTGGCGTTGAGGAAGGCGGATTATCAGCGGAATTGGTTGCACAGATTCGCCAAGGAAAACGCCGTCCTAAAGGGCATCTAATTGCCACAACATTGGCCAACCATCTTGGATTAGATATTGCTGCACAAGTGCCAAGTTTACGCATCATGCGTATCGCTGTGCATCCTGCATGGCAAAGTAGAGGTATTGGCTCATTGATGCTGACTAAGGTACAAAACAATCGTGATTACCAATTCTGTTCCACCAGCTATGGCGTTACTGATTCACTGCTTCATTTTTGGTTGTCGAATGGTTATGTTGCGGTAAAGCTGGGAAGCCAGCGCGATCAAGCCAGCGGTTGCCATTCTTTGGCGATGGTTAAAGGGGCAGCCGAATGGATTGTTCAAGCTGAGAGTTTGTTTAATTCAAGTTTTGCTTATCAATTGAAAGATGCATTTAAGGAAATAGAACCCTCCTTAGTGGCGAGTCTGCTTCTCCAAAGCAAAACCAATGATAGCTATCAGCAAAGTGAAGAGGTATCTCGTATTAAGTTAGCTTTGATCGGGAGCTACATCGCTGGCGGCACAAACTACGAAAACGTAGCCCCCTTTATTGAACAGGCATTATTAACCCAGGGAACGAAAGTGGATTCAGCATTGTTGATTCGTAAAGTTATTCAGCAGTGGGGTTGGGAAGCGTGTGCTCAAGAGTTCGGGTTGGTTGGCAGAAAGCAAATTGAACAAGCACTGCGTGATGAACTGCAACGGTGGGTCTCTAAGCTCTAGCGGTAGCGAAGTTTCCCTGCTCATCGACTTTCTTTCTCTCAATCCTTTCTTATTCTATTAATCTGTTTTTTACAGTGTAAATCATCCCCTCAAATTTACACTGTAAAATCCTGCTTTCATTCACATCATCGTATTGATGTCGATGGCCCTGTTTACAGTGTAAATTGACACTTAGTTTTACACTGTAAATCGCTTAGTCTCTAAAAATAGTTTTATCATTAGCACTAT
Source organism: Vibrio sp. N418 (assembly GCF_000222565.1). Taxonomy (NCBI): domain Bacteria; kingdom Pseudomonadati; phylum Pseudomonadota; class Gammaproteobacteria; order Vibrionales; family Vibrionaceae; genus Vibrio; species Vibrio sp. N418. The sequence continues at coordinate 32,040 of NZ_AFWD01000099.1, read as the reverse complement.
CAATCTGACTAGACAAGATTGAACGGCGTTTAGCTAATCCGTGATACGTCCCAATGCCATAAGGTTGTTTGTGATGAGAAATCTAAGCACGATACGCGCTCTAAACAGTTGAATCGTGACATGAGTTATTTGTTGTTCGACTGTTGGCGAATCGCTGAATCCTTCCTACACTCAACAATAAGCAATCAGTTTAATGTTGGCTAGACGAATCCAAACGACACAATTACGAGCTTCTCTTTGTTAAATCGAATTTATTTGATGACAACTTTCTTCCATCGTACGGCGTCTATGCCTCTTTGGTCGAGTGAGGACGGTGAATGAGTTTTGGATCCTCTATTTCGAAATGTCATTCAAACTCTCAATCTACTATCAAAACAATCGAGAGTGAGTCACGAGAGGCGAAAAGTTTCTTTGGGTGTCAGATTGGCAATGTCGTTAGCCAGTACTTGGTAACAGGTTAGGTCGTAAGGAGAGGGGCTTATGTCTGTAGAGACAGAGGTGAATCCGGATTCAAAGCATATTACAATTTTTGTTGAAGGGACGTTTGGATTTCACGTCATCCAAGAATTTAAGCGCTGCTATTCAGACAAACGCGATTATCGATTTACCGTGGACTTGCGTAAAGTCGATTACATTGATAGCGCTGGTTTGGGTATTTTGATCAACATGCATAACTATCTGGAGCAAAGTGACGGGGAGATCCAAATTACCAACACGCTGCCTCAAGTTAGAAAAGTTCTCGCTATCTCGCGATTCGATAGAAAATTTAGAATCACGTGAGGATAATAAGATGCGTATTATGATAGTCGATGATCATGCTACCAACCGTGAGTTGTGCCGATTAATGCTTAGTCATATCACCTCACGAATTGATACGTTCGAGAGTGGCGTGGGTGTTGTTGAGTCGATGCGTGAAATGTCACTGTTGCCTGACGTCATTTTGTTAGATGTGATGATGCCAGAAAAAGATGGATTCACGACGGCCCAAGAGATTCGTCAGGCATTTCCCGATCACCATATCGCGATCATATTTTTGACCGTCCTCGATGACCATGACTCTTTCGAGCGATGTTTAGCGCTTGGGGATGATTTTGTTTTGAAGCCGGTTGAGCGAAGTGTGTTACTTGCCAAAGTTCAAGCACACTTTCGTATTGTTCGGATGCACAATGAAGTGATTTCTCAGCGCGATGAATTGAGCCAGTTTCATGAACAGGTGCGCTATGATTATGCCATGGCGGAATCGATCTTCTCTAACCTCAAAGAAGAAATGAGTTCTCAGGTTAAACATATCTTTGGCATCGATTATATATCAACCCCATCAACTATTTTTAACGGTGACTTGATTGTCGTTGCTAATCGTCCCCATGGGGGAGTGTACGTGATGATAGCCGATGCTACCGGCCATGGTTTACCCGCTGCTATTTCGGCAATACCTGCAACTCGCGCCTTTTTCTCAATGGCTTTGAAAGGTATGTCTCTAGGAGAAATTGCCACTGAGTTGAATGAAGTATTAGGCCGTTTTCTACCGAGCGGAATGATGCTTGCTGCAAGTATTTTTGAAGTTCGGGCGAATGGCTTCGAAGTCTCAATGTGGGGAGGGGGGTTACCTGATGGTTACATTCTTTCTGAAGAAGGTAAAATCGTCAGAAGGTTGGTGTCTAAACATATGCCGTTAGGAGTGTTGCCGAACAGTGAATTCGAAACCGATCTGATTCATCTCAAGCTCGAGCCGAATCAAAAAATTATTGCCTACACTGATGGTTTAACCGAAGCGCTCAATGAGAAAGGTGAATTATTTGGCCAGGACCGTCTAGAAGCGGCACTACAGCGGGGTGATTCTGCTATCCCTAAATTGTATGAATCCGTCCGTCAGTTTTCTCACCGAACCACCGATGACGATTTATCGATCCTTTCAATGACTTTTCCTATTTCAACTAATCAAGAAGTGACGGCGACTATTAAAGCCAACCCCATTAGCCATATTACCACGCACTCGACATTACGCTTCTCTTCTGAAGTGATTAAGAGTGTCAGTTTGATGACTGACGTGCGTCGCTATCTTATGGGGTTAATTAATGATGGTACGCATTTGGATTTGGTCTGTTCGGTGTTGGCTGAGCTGTTATCGAATGCCATTGACCACGGTTTATTGAATCTTGATTCAAGCATTAAAGAACAACCGGATGGTTTCTTTCTCTTTTATCAGTTGAGAGAGGATAAGTTGGCCGAGCTCGATAAGGATGCATGGATTCGTCTTGACCTCGATTTCGATCCTGACAAAAGCCAATTATTGATGATGGTCGAGCACAATGGTGAAGGCTTCGAATTTCAAGGTGCGCAGACATTGAGTGATAACAGTCTGACTTATGGGCGGGGGATTGTACTAGCCTCAGAGCTATGCGACTCACTTGAATATACTAAACAAGGAAAAAAAGTGACGGCTTTGTATCAATTTACCTCACCGCATAATTTTCCGCGTAGTCACTAATCCCAGTAGCGTTTCAATTTACACTGTAAAATGAAAAGTGAGAGGCAAAAACCTCTCACTTTTTAGTTTAGCCGTTTGCAATGAAAGTGGCCGTTTAGTCACTATCACTCTCGCATCTAACTTATTAGGTTAGATTCGGTCGGTAAAAGTCCGGCTGATCACGTCTTGTTGCTGTTCACGAGTCAGAGAGTTGAATCGAACCGCATAGCCAGAAACACGAATAGTCAGTTGAGGGTATTTATCAGGGTTCTCAACCGCATCCAGTAACATCTCACGATTTAACACATTGACGTTTAGATGTTGTCCACCTTCAATGTTATTCACTCCTTCGTTGCTTTCATGATGGAAGTAACCATCCATGAGGGCGGCTAAGTTCACTTTCTGGCTTAGCTCATTTTTACCCAGTGCGCTAGGCACGATAGAGAAGGTGTAAGAGATACCATCTTTAGCGTAGGCAAAAGGCAGTTTAGCAACTGAAGCGAGTGAGGCCACTGCGCCTTTTTCATCTCGTCCATGCATAGGATTAGCGCCTGGCCCAAATGGCATGCCAGCACGACGTCCATCTGGGGTATTCCCGGTCTTTTTGCCATATACAACGTTTGATGTGATGGTCAAGATAGACTGGGTAGGTTCTGCTTCTCGATAGGTGTGTTTTTGTTGGACCTTTTTCATAAAGCGTTCAACAAGATCACAGGCGATATCGTCCACTCGCGAATCGTTGTTACCAAATTTAGGATAATCGCCCTCGATATTAAAATCGATCGCGATACCTTGTTCATTACGAACTGGTGTGACTTTTGCGTATTTGATGGCGGCTAACGAATCGGCGACAACCGATAACCCTGCAATACCACACGCCATTGTACGGTGAACGTCGCGATCCATTAATGCCATCAATGATGCTTCGTAGCTGTAGCGGTCATGTGAGTAATGAATAATGTTTAAAGCCGTCACATATTGAGTGGCCAGCCAATCTAACATCTCATCAAAGCGAGGCATGATGCGTGCGTAATCCAATACCGCATCATCGATGCGAGGCACTTGTGGTCCGACTTGGGTAATGGTTTTTTCGTCGACACCACCATTGATGGTATAAAGCAGTGCTTTGGCAAGGTTCGCGCGAGCACCAAAAAACTGCATATGCTTGCCAACAACTTGAGGACTAACACAACAGGCGATCGCGTAATCATCGTTATCGAAGTCCGGGCGCATTAAGTCATCATTTTCGTATTGAACCGAAGAGGTATCGATAGAGACTTTCGCTGCGTACTGTTTGAAAGCTGCCGGTAATTGCTCAGACCATAGAATGGTCATATTCGGCTCGGGAGCCGGCCCCATCGTATGCAGTGTATGTAGGTAACGGAAAGTTGTTTTGCTCACCAGAGTGCGGCCATCGACACCCATACCCGCCATTGCTTCTGTTGCCCAGATTGGGTCGCCAGAAAACAATGAATCGTATTCAGGTGTACGTAAAAAACGAACCATACGTAGCTTCATGATGAAGTGATCAATCAGCTCTTGTGCTTTTTTCTCATCAATTAGGCCCAGTTCGATATCTCGCTCAATATAAATATCGAGGAAGGTTGATGTGCGACCTAGAGACATCGCTGCGCCATTTTGAGACTTAACGGCAGCAAGGTAGCCAAAGTAGGTGAATTGAATCGCTTGTTGCGCTGTACGCGCAGGCGACGACATATCAATACCGTACTTTAAACCCATCTGACGAATGTCTTCCAATGCACGAATTTGGTCAGTAATTTCTTCACGTAGGCGCAGCGTCTTTTCAAGATCTTGCCCGTTTTCTAGTTGTGCTTGAGTTGAATCCAGTTGCAATTGTTTATCGGCTTTAAGGAAATTGATGCCATAAAGCGCAAGGCGGCGATAGTCGCCAATGATACGGCCACGGCCATACGCATCGGGTAGGCCAGTAATGATGCCAGATTTACGACAAGCTTTAATCTCTTTGGTATAAAGATCGAATGCCGCTTGGTTGTGGGTTTTTCGATATTCAGTGAATGTCTTTTCGATGGAGGGATCAAGCTCGCGGCCATACACTTCACACGATGTTTTCACCATGCGAATACCGCCGTTGGCGATAATACCGCGTTTTAAAGGTTTGTCAGTTTGGAGGCCGACGATGGTCTCAAGGTTTTGATCGATGTAACCGGCGTCATGGGAGATGATGGTTGAAACGACGTCAGTATCAAAGTCGACAGGAGCGTGAGTACGACTTTCTTGTTTAATACCTTCTAATACTTGTTCCCATAATTGCAGTGTTGAATCACTTGCTTCGGCAAGAAACGATTCATCACCTTCATAAGGGGTATAGTTTTTCTGAATGAAATCACGCGTATTAACATCGGTCTGCCAATCACCGGCTGTATAACCGTGCCAAGCTTCTATCATATCTGTCGTTGGGATAGTCATAGGACCTCCTAAAGTATTGACAATTATTAAGTATCGATTAATTGATCGAACTGTTGTTCGTTTAAAATCATCATAGGCGGCTAAGTGTGTGAGTAAAGTGCATTGTTTTTATAAATTCCATGCATTTTGTGCATATACATTAAGATCAATGAGTTATAGATGAAGTTAGCGAGAGTTACGCTAAATAAAGTTGATGTTGTTTTATAGAGGTGGTTCATTTGGTGTTGAAATAAATAATGAACCACTGCATTATGAACTAATACACTCAATGAGCCTGTTGTTCTTACTCAGTATGGAGAGGTTATGGCCAGTTATATCTACACTCGTTTCTCACCCAAAAATCGTGCATATCGAGATCAACTTGAGCAATTGACCCTGTTTGCTCCAAATGCTGTGCATATTGAGGATCGCGTTCATGGCTTTGTTCCTCCCCTTGAAAGGGCGGAGTTTAGTGCACTAGCGGCTGGTCTTCATTCTGGAGATACGTTGGTTATCTGGTGGTTAACGGTTTTTGGCCGTGATTTTAATCAAGCGTCGAATACCGTGACTCAGCTTCTTGAACAAGGAGTCACAATCAAACTGCTTTGCGAACCACTCTGTTTTGAACCCAATTCAGAACAAAGTCGAATTTTACTTTCGCTGCTTTCAGGTTATGACAAGGTGCAAACTCAGCATCGATTGTTTGCTGCTGAACAAGGAAGACAAGCGCTCAAGGACAACCCCGAGGTGTGGCAGCAGAAATTTCGCGGACGACCTGCCAATAAAGAGAAGCATAAACGTATTGCAATGAAGCTGTTACAGGGTCACTCAATTAGGCGTGTAGCGGAGCTTTGTTTAGTGAGTGAATCAACAGTCAAACGAGTCAAAGCAAAATTGCAGCAATTTGATGCTGAAGGCGGTTTAACTGCACGTGGAAATAATCCATGGACAGAGGGTGAAAAGAAATGAACCAACCTTTTTCATTTCGTTCTATTTTATTAGCGTGCTTGATCATCAGTATTGGTCAATTGAGCATGGGTCTCGTTTTTCCCTCGTTGCCGTGGATTGCAAAAGATTTCGCGATTTCACTTGAGCAAGCTCAGTTGTTGGTTAGTGTCTACTTATTGGGCTTTGGCCCTTCGCAATTTCTTTATGGACCAATTTCGGATGCACTGGGGCGCAAAAAAGTCTTATTGACAGGATTGCTCATTGCGATGTTGGGCCTGTTGATGATCATTTTCTTCAGCCATACTTTTACCGCGATGGTCGCAGGACGTTTTTTACAGGGGTTAGGCACGGGTTGTTGCGCGGTGTTAGCACGCGCCTCTACTCGAGATCGCTTTAATGGACCGGAGTTACCTGTCGCGATGTCTTATATCGCAATGGCGGCGTCGATAACGCCATTGTTTGCCCCTGTCATTGGTGGTTTTATCAATTTTCATTTTGGCTGGAGCATGGTGTTTATCTCCTTACTGGGGTATGTCTCTATCGCTTGGGTTATTATTGCTGTTCGCTTTAAAGAAACGGTGACCGAGTGTTCGAAAGTGCCTTCAGCGAAAAAAATGTTGCGCCAATATCGCGATCTGTTGGCATCACGTTATTTTGTTAGTTTTGCCAGTATCAGTTGGCTTAATTTCAGTTTGATGATCACGACCGTTTCGGTGATGCCATTTATCATGCAAAACCAAATTGGCATGACGTCCGATCAATATGCAATGTGGGCGATCATTCCTGCGCTTGGCATGCTAGCGGGTACCAGTATTTGTAATCGGGTCAGGCCACTTATCGGCAGCAAGAAAATGTTGCTCTGCACACCAGTACTGCATCTTAGCGCCGCATTGTGGCTATTCTTCTGCCCAGTAGAACCACTCTATCTGATGCTCGGACAGCTATTGATGATCTTGGGTAACGGTATTGCACTGCCGTGTGCTCAAGCGATGGTGATGCAACCGTTCAAGCGTCACGCGGGGGCCGCTGCTGCGATGTCTGGCGGCGGACAAATGGTTGTCTCGTCATTAGTGAGTATGCTGTTAGTCCAACTTGGCTTGAGTCATGCTTGGCACCTTTCGCTGGTTATTGTTCTATTTGCTCTAATTACATTCACCAATATTGTGCGGGGTTTCAATAGCCCCGAGCCCCAAATTGACTAACTAGCGATTTAGATTAAAACGTCGCGACTTAGATCCTCGCTATTCTTACAACGCTACTTCGATTCGTCGTGGTAGCGTTTTTTTATATTCTTTTCTGGTTAAAAATAGGCAAGACAGAGACTTAGATTGCTATTTTTGCTTGTTGATGGCGAAAAAATCAACAACATCACTTATATTTTCCTTAGTTGATAGAAATGGCGTATTCGCCGCTCATCAAGGATGAGTTCATATAAGGTGCAAGGAATGCAAATCGGTAACGAAGCGCTGGTTTTAGCGGCGGTAGGGGTTGTTGGTTTAGGTTGTCAGTGGCTTGCATGGCGGTTGCGTTTGCCTGCCATCTTGTTTTTGTTATTAGCGGGGATTGTTCTCGGCCCCATCTTACAGTTGTTCGATCCTGATGCCGTATTGGGTAATCTACTTTTTCCGTTAGTTTCACTCGCGGTAGCGGTGATCTTGTTTGAAGGTAGCTTGACGCTCAATTTCAAACAGATCAAAGCGGTGAGCGGCTCTGTTTGGAGCATTGTCTCGATTGGGGCATTGGTTTCTTGGCTATTGACCAGCGCCGCGACGCATTATCTTCTTGGCTTTGAATGGCAATTGGCTATTTTGTTTGCCAGCCTAACGGTAGTAACGGGGCCGACGGTTATCGTGCCGCTGTTAAGAACGGTGCGACCGAATGCCAAATTGGCCAATATTTTACGTTGGGAAGGGATTCTTATCGATCCCATCGGCGCACTGTTTGTGGTGATGGTATATGAGTTTATCGTCTCACATAGTGCGATTAACAGCGTTGAAGTCTTTGTTACCTTGATTACCGTTGGTGTTGGATTCGGGATTGCCTCAGGCGCAGCGGTAGCTTCGGCATTGCGCAGAGTTTGGTTACCGGAATACTTACAACCCTTTGCTGTTCTGATGGTGGTATTAGGTGTGTTTGCACTTTCCAATCATATTGAATCAGAAGCGGGCCTATTGACCGTTACTGTGATGGGCATGTGGTTGGCGAATGCAAAGGGAATCAATCTGCAACAAATCCTCCATTTCAAAGAACACCTTACGATCCTACTCATCACTGGATTATTTATTTTCTTAGCCGCTCGTATTCATTTAGATGATTTTGCCGCTCTAGGCGTTGCTTCAGTGCTGTTGTTTGTCTTTATGCAGCTTATCTCTCGTCCAGTCTCTATTTTCCTCTCTACGATGCGTAGCGGGCTTTCTTTACGTGAAAAGCTGTTTCTGTCTTGGGTTGCCCCGCGCGGGATTGTGGCTGCGTCTATTTCATCCCTGTTTGCTATTAAGTTGATGGAGTACGGGATAAGTGAAGCGGTGTTGCTGGTGCCATTAACGTTTATGGTGATCATTGGTACCGTTGTTCTGCAAAGTGCTACCGCACGACCAATGGCACTGGCGCTCGACGTAGCAGAAGCCAAGCCGCGTGGTTTTTTGTTGATTGGCGCTAACCGAGTTGCCCGGGAAATAGGCCAAGCATTGGCTCGTTATGATCGTCGTGTTTTATTGACTGATTCAAACTGGGATTACATCAGCCAGGTACGAATGCAGGGAATGGAGGGTTATTATGGCAATCCGATTTCGAGCCATGCTGAGGACAATCTCAACTTGATCGGTATTGGCCAAGTGGTCGCACTTACCTCAGATCAACATTTCAACATGATGGCTTGTATGCAGTTCGTGACGGATTTTGGTGAAGATAAGGTCCATTGCTTACAGAAAACCATACGCAGCGAGAAACCCTCCAGTGAGAAGCATACGGTGTCTGCACAATATCATGGGCAATTGCTGATGGGAGGGAACGTCAGTTACAGCCAATTGGCCAGTTTACTCAGCCAAGGCGCAGAAATTCGTCACACCAAGTTAAGTGATAGCTTCAGTTATGCTGACTATCTTGAATTTCACAAACATAACTTTGTGCAACCGCTATTTTATGTCGCTGATAATGATCAGATCCATTTTTGTGATGATCCTGAACACTTCTTGCCAGCCAATGGGTGTACGGTTATCGCGTTGATCCGCGAAAGTGACACGATCAGAGATCAAGACTAACGTGATCCTGTGCTTTTTTATTGGGTGTAACGTCTAGATCTTCAGTTTGAGTGGATGAAAAGTAAGTGGTGTCCCTCTGTTTTACTGATGATCTTGTAAATGTGGTGGTGATTTTGTCTACTATCGCCACCATATCCCAATGAGCCAATTTCCTCTTTTTCTTATCGGGTTTTGATTGTTTTTTCATGAGGTGGAGTAAAAGGTAAACGCATTTTGCCTTGAATTTGTACGCGTGTTGTTTCTTTAAACAAGGCTGATGGTGAGGTTGAGGCTTGCTGTTGGCTAATAGAGCGCCGTTCTAGCCCCTAATTTGCGTTGGTTAAACGTGAAAATTGAGAGTAGATTCCAAGCAGAAAGATCATTATTGCTTTGATCTTATTGAATTCTTTATTGAATTCTTTATTGAATGAAATCAGTCGATCATTTTGCTGCGATCTCAACACCGACCGATAAATCTAGCATTGTCTAAATTCAAAGATCGTGAAGTGGTTGAATCATTTTTTCGGTCCGCTGTAAGCTCATCGGAACGAAGCGGATTCCATTGAACTCTGCTTCTTCTCCGTTAGCCTCAAAACCTTGGGAGTGATAGAAGCTAACGGCATTCACTGACGATCGCAGTGTTATCGTTTCTGCCGCTGTTGAGTGAAGTAGGTGTGCAAGTAGCTGTCCACCAATGCCTTTACCTTGGGCTGATTTGGCAACGAAAAGGTGAGTTAAGTAGTTGCCATCTCTTAAAGCGGCAAAACCCACTAGGTGGCCATTGAGGATTGCTTTGATGGTGGTGAAGTTCTGGGTAGCAAAGGTTGCTTCAATCCCTGGTAGCACCACTCGTTGGTATTCATGTTGGCCTTGTGTGTTCAGCAAGGGTAAAACATCACTTTGAGATACATTTGATACCAGTGCTTTTACCGCAGTAAGATCATGCTTTGTGACGCGCTTAAATTCCATTTTCCACTATATCCTTGTTCAGTTGGCTTTAGGTTCTCGTCCAGCAAAGCTCGATGTTGATCATTGCTGAATCTAACCTAGCGGAGTGGATAGTTTGATGGCAAGCGATATTTACGACAATGTTGAAAGCTCAAATCACTCATTTTTAGTATTTGATTCCCCCGTTAAGTCTCTACTCTTAAGTACTTCTCCTTAAGCACCTATCCTTAAGCACGGATGGGAGTTATAAACACCAACCGAAGATACGAACTTTACAATGTAAATAGCGGCGAATAGGCAGACTAAAAGCGTGGTGGGTAGAGAGGTACAAGCGATTTGTTTTGTCTCGACGAAGCAATATCTTGCTAGCGTCATAGAATCGAACGTTACACGTTGTTATAAAAGAAATAAAAGCACATTATTGCTGCCAGATCGAGCATTTAGGATTCAGGTATGAACTTAGATAAAGCCAAGAAACGCATTGCCAAACAAGTGAATAAAGGCTTCAAAGGTTATCCTCAAATTACGTTGGCTTATTATGGCCAAGATAAAGACTGCGCGACGGAAGTTGAGATCCAATTTATCCAAGCTGAAGGTGATGCACCACAAGAGCAACGTTTTTGCAGTGACACTGACGTAAGGGAAAGCGAATTGATCCAAACCACTTTGTTGAAAATCATTGAGAGAGCTAACGTAAACTCGGTTATTGAAGTGGCAGGCGTCGCTATTCGTTAACTAGCGAGTGATATTCGCTTATTTAAAAGGAACAAAACCTGCTATGAAGTTTAAATTTATGCTTTGCGCATTGCTATTGCCCCTTAGTCTTCACGCGGCGGAAAATCGTTGTGGCTGGGTGCTAAATCCAACCCCACATAATGTCTGGTTACACGACCGTGATGGCACTTGGACAATCTCTATGATGGGTGATTACCTAGAAGAAACCCCGTCGCTATATCGGTTTTCTGAGGCCTTTGTAGATGAAAGCCAAGTGGTGAGAAATAATGGTGTTTATGGTTATGCTTGCGCTTGTATGAAGGTGGATATTGATCAAGAGCGTGAACGTATCACCAAGATCTACCAAGTGAATCAGCTAAGTCTAAAACGTTGCCAAGATGACCGTGCTATCGCGGGTTATGTCTTGGACTGACAGATCGCGATGTAATCGTGCTGATAAATAAGGATCGAGTACCGTAATGAAGAAGATAGCGATTGCGTTGGCGCTTTTTTTTAGTGCATTTTCGTATGCTGATGTATTAGAAACCCAAAACTACACCATCTCTATCGAGATCAACTGTGAGCAAGGGGAGATGCTGTGTAAGGATGTCTCTTACCTTGGTGTGTCAAAAAAATCGCAAAATCAGATCCAACTGAAAGGGGAAACCGTGCATACCATCTGTGCCGATGGCGTAACACCTTGTACCTTTTTAGGTTATCGATTCCAAAATGGCACAGTGGACTATTTTGTGAGTGTTCATGGTGATTTGAGAGTGACTAACACCAGCGGCGATACGCTTTTGCATGAATCTGGAGAGTGGCGCGATTGAGTGTGGAGCTTGCCAATAGCTATTAGTTAAACCTATTAGGAAATTCAGTGAAAAAAGTCGTTATGTGCCTTTCTGTGGCACTGCTTAGTATGCCAGCTTTGTGTACGGAATCCTCTTCCAATGAGATGGAAGATCCATGCACAGTGGCTGGTGGGGGTGCAATGGCCGGGTATTTATGCGTAGAGCAGAAAATGCAAGAAGCCGATAAAGCATTGAATGCTAGCTACCAACAAGCCATTAAAAGAATTACGGCGGAAGAGGAATGGGCTAACGCCGAGTTAGTTGCTCCATTTCGCGCCGCCCAAAGAGCGTGGCTAAAATTCCGTGATACTGAATGTGAATTTTATGGCCTCTCCACGGGAGCCAATGGTGGCTGGACTGGCGTACAAATTGAAGAGTGCAAACTGGCAATGACCGAAGAGCGCACGAAATACTTCAATAGCGTCTTTTACCTCTAAGTGTTGTTGCTGTAATTTCGCCACCTCTTGCCTGTAAGGGAAGTATTAATGGAAATAAGCCATCTCGATCATCTAGTGATCACCGTAAAAGATATCCCAACCACGATCAATTTCTATCAAAACGTATTGGGAATGAGTGTGGTGGAATTTGGCGCAGGCCGTTTTGCATTGGCTTTTGGTCAGCAAAAGATCAACTTGCACCAACACGGGCAAGAATTTGAACCGAAAGCTGAGTCAGTGCAAGTGGGCAGCAGCGATTTGTGCTTTATTACCAAAACCAGATTGATGGATGTAGTTACTCATATTGAGCAACAAGGTGTGGCGATTATCGAAGGGCCGATAGAGCGTACTGGTGCGATGGGCAAAATAGTGTCGATTTATATTCGCGATCCGGACGGTAATCTGATTGAGCTGTCTAATTATCTACACCACGGTAAGGATTCGCTTGATGGCAATAATGAGCCGTCAAAATAATCAACTTAAAGTAGTGAATTCATGAATACAATAATAAAAGTGTGCATGCCACTTGGTTTTGCGCTTCTACCGTTAACGACTGTGGCGGAAAGTTTATGTCCGGCAACCGAACAAGCGGTTTTTTCTTGTGAGATTGGTACAAAGGCAGTGGCTGCGTGTTTGGCTGAAGATGGCAAGGTGAGTTACCGCTATGGCACGCAAACCAAGCTTGAGTTGCAACTCGATGAGCCAGTGTTAAGCACAGGTGGTTGCTCTGGTGGTGGAACATCTCGGCTTCGTTTTGCTAACGGTGATTACAGCTATATCGTTTATGACGTGATGTGTAACGCAGAAAAAATTGGTCCTGCTCAATGGAGTAAAACCGATTATGCTGGTTTGATGGTAGTGAAAGGCAATAAGTTACTCGCCAATAAAGAATGCACTGACTATTCCGCCGGAATCCTTGGGGTCAATACCAGCAAATTGCGCCATGTGAAGAAAGAAGAATATAACTATGATTTGCTTTAGTCTTACGACGATGTGCACGATGATAGAAACAGTAACCTGGTAAAACAGAGTCAAAAGGATGGAGTAATGAGGGCTTGGGCTTTAGGTTTGGTTGTACTGGCTTCATGCCAAGTGGGTGCGGCAGAGATGCGTTGTGGTTGGTTTGATAATTCGACCCCGGGCAATATGTCATTATTGGATCGTGACGGTAGCTGGAACATTTCCGTGCAAGGTGGTGAAGCGGTTGATGATGACTCTATGGCGATTGTTAGCCAAGTCACCGAGAACCAAGATGAGTTTGTACGAACTAATCGCAATAATGGTTTTAGTTGCGCCTGTTTAACGGTGGATAGCGATATAGAGAGTTTTACGATTGTAAAAATTCATCAAGCGAAACAATTGTTGTTAAAGCAATGTTTGGAAGATATCCATATTACCCCACACATTCCATTACCGTTTAAATAGTGCAACAGCCGCCAAGAGCGATGAACGTTATCGATGCTCATCGATCTTGGCAACAAAGCTCATTTATTCAATTGCTTAGCTAGTTATAAACTGGGCTATTGATAAACTGAGCCATTTACAAATTTAGCTATTCACAAACATGTGATTGGCTTTGGTGACGCCCCGATCATAAGTACAAAATGTATCAGTTGCAGCTTCAGTTTTGCTGTGGATCTTGATGTTGGTGATCACCTCAAGTGCGCCCGCGTCATAACACGCTTGTTGAGCGTTTTTCACGATCTCAAGTAAATGGTTTAGCTCACCTTTCATGGTGGTTTCCATGGCGCCAACTTGGTATGGCACATTGGCGGCCTTGACCACCTCAATCGCTTTATCAACCACCTCAAAGTTATTGCCTTCTTTAAGGCGAGGGATCACTTGAAAAGCGACAAATACATCTTTGACGATAGGATTTTGAACGGACATGTCTCTTTATCTCACCTAGATTATTTGATGGTTACTTTGGAGATCGTAATGGTATCAAGTGGTACATCGTCATGGCCTTTCTTGGTGCCAGTGAGCACCTTGCCAATGTTATTTACAACGTCCATCCCAGCAGAGACTTTACCAAATACCGCGTAGCCCCAACCTTGATTGGTGGTACCAGTATGGTCAAGGAAATCGTTGTCATCTAGGTTGATGAAAAACTGAGCCGTAGCCGAATGCGGAGCATCAGTGCGAGCCATCGCAATTGAGCCGATGGTATTTTTTAGGCCGCGATTTGCTTCATTGACGATAGGATCACGGGTCTCTTTTTCACGCATATCTTCCGTATGACCGCCACCTTGGATCATAAACCCGTCGATAACACGGTGGAAAATCGTGCCTTCATAAAACCCATCTTCACAGTATTTTAGAAAGTTTTTTGAACTGACAGGGGCTCTCTCCATGTTTAGTTCAATCTCAATATCACCAAAATTAGTGGTAAAAACAATCATGTATTGGCTCTTATAGTGTTGGGGTAAATAATCTCATTCTGAAGTATACGCATTATCGAGCCGAGATACCCGTTCAGCGTAATACTCGCGCTGAATAACTTAGCTAAACCGCCAATAGATTGTTAAAATTCAAACCATTAAAATTCTTGTTGGGGTGACCTATGACGAAACTGATCGATAAATTGGCATGGTTCCATGTGTGTGATGGCAAAGTGCTTGCAGTGCGTTCACAAGGAAAAGAGTTGTTCTATCTTCCTGGTGGTAAGCGTGAGCAAGGCGAAAGCGATGAGCAAGCGCTGGTTCGTGAAATTAACGAAGAATTGGCGATCGATCTGCATCCAAGCAGTATCAAGTACGCAGAGACGTTTACCGCTCAAGCTGATGGTAAAGCGGAGGGGGTTTCAGTTCAGCTTACCTGTTATTTCGCCGATTTTAGCGGTGAGATGAGCCCTGAAGCGGAAATTGAAGAGCTGAAGTTTGTGGCGATGGAAGATAAATCTGTGTGCTCATTGGCTTTGCTCGTGGCAATGGATTGGCTGAAATCACAGCAATTAATTGATTAATATCGATAACGCGAATGAAAACCCACCGTGGTTTGGTTAGACGTAAATCAGCAACGAAAACCAAGTAATCAAATAGAGAGGAATGATGCATGTCGTGTGCTTGCTACCGAATCAGTCAATGGGCGGGGATGATCTCATTGGCTGCGGCTTTGTCCTGTATCAGTGTCAATGTGATTGCAGGATGCGATGAGATAAGCGCTCAGTGTTTGGTTATCGTACAGGGAGTAGAAAGCACAGAGGCTTGTGAGATAACGACTTGCGCTAACACCAGTGAATATATTACTCAGTGGACGCTAGCAAATGGAGGCGCGGTTTCTGAGCACTCTGATAGCCAATCCAACCTTATTAAGGTCAATGAGCAAGCGGGCATACTCTTGCCGTCGAGTATTTTGAAACCCAGCTTAACGTGTTACGCATCAAAGGATGGGCAGATCGTTTATTGTGCCAAGGATGCGTGGTTATAGCGGCTGCTTTTTCACATCTAATGCTTTTGCATCAGCGTTAAAAAATGCTTTTGTGCAAACAATTCACCTGCAACTCTAGCTATCTTGTTGTAATTGAATACTATTGTGGCCTCATTAAAGAATGTCCGTATGAATGATTTTGGAATCATGAAGAAACCTATAGCAATGATTGTGGCTTCGATGTTCTCATTAAGCAGTGTTTTTGCAGTAGCTCAGACCGGTGAGGTGCCCGTCGTTGCAAGTTCCGATGACGTCGTTAACCAGTGCGAGTTTTCTCCTGCCGCATGCGATGTGATGGCGGGTTACGATATCGCTGATGACAAGCTCAATGATGTTTATCAGAACATTGTAGGTAAAATTGAATCCAATCAATTTGACGGCTATTTGGTGGCTAAAGATGAGATTAAAACGTCGTTAGTGGTCGCTCAGCGAGCTTGGCTCAAATATCGGGATGCCCATTGCGACGCTTACTACACCTTATTTAGCGGAGGGACATCGAAAAATATTGATCGTATGATTTGCCTTACCGAGATGACTGAACAGCGTATTTTGGTGCTGCAACAGCTTTATCTCTAAGCTACCTCTCTTTTCCACACAGACAAAAAATTGTCTTTTCGACCATTGTTACCCATTTCGGAAGCTCGATAAATGAATAAGTGTTGTACTGCTATCTCAGTGTTGTTAGCCAGTGGTTTTACGTCGTTTTGTTACGCGCAATCAGATTCGGTTGTGTTCGAATTTTCGCCAATTAGCAGCGAGAAATACCAAGCTTTAGTTCAAAATAAAGTGCAATACGCTCAGCCAAAACTGGTCGAAATAAAAGATTCGAAGAGTGCTTATGCAATGCTCGGCAAGCGCATCAATGTTACCCAAGAGTCTGTTGAGAATGCGGATTGGATTCGAGAAACCCTGAATATTTACAACACGAAAGGTGAGAGTATCTATCAGCTTGAAGACTTTGAAACCTGTGGTTTTGAAGCTTTCTATCCGCAAGAGCAGTTACTTTCTTTTGTTTGTGGTCATGAATCTGATTGGCTGGTTTCAAC
This sequence comes from Vibrio sp. N418, assembly GCF_000222565.1. Taxonomy (NCBI): domain Bacteria; kingdom Pseudomonadati; phylum Pseudomonadota; class Gammaproteobacteria; order Vibrionales; family Vibrionaceae; genus Vibrio; species Vibrio sp. N418. The sequence continues at coordinate 15,534 of NZ_AFWD01000099.1, read as the reverse complement.
TCTTACGGGTGAAGAGATAGAGGAAAACCCACAAGATCGTGAGACGTCGCCTGATGGTCGTCATCGCATCAGTGGTTACTATAACGGCCAAGAATCAAGGGCGTTTTTACAGAGCTATGATGAAGGTCAATGGCGTACGCCGGAAGTGACGATTCGCTTATCACCAACCGTTGAACTAAAGCCTGAACAAGAACCTTATCGCCAAGAATGGTTGTTTGCTTTGATGGGAGAAAAGCACTGGCTTAGCAATGATCGTTGGATCTTCTACAGTCACAGTTATGATCAGTATTTTGATATGCGAATGGTCAATACACAGCATGATTAGTCGTGGTTTGATTGCCGTGAAAAAGACGTTTGTAGTCGGTCTAATTTCTTTATCGGCGTTCGCAGCAAGTCCTTCAGTTTTCGCTAATACGTTGTTTTATTGCCAGACTCAAAGTGGTAAACAAGTCGAAGTGCAAGATTTTGGCAGTATTATCCATTATCGATTTGGTAAAAAGCTGGTGGAAGCCGAATTGCAACTGACGGTTTCTCGCGATTTAGCGTCTACCTATCAATGGATTGGAGCAGGTTCAAACGAGTATTACTCTGTTTCAATACCTAATCCATCAGCGCAAAACGCGATTGTTTATCGGGTATTTACGTCACGAGAGCGCAAGCCTGATGGCAAAATGGAATCGGGAATTGATGTGCTTTCTCAGGGTAAAATAATGGCGACGATTTTGTGCCAGAATGAGAGCCTTTACGAACAACTAATCGGTGTCGATCTGCCAGCGGAATAACCGTGCATATTAAACGAGAAAAGGGCGCGATTGGTTAATTCAATCGCGCTCTTTTTGTTAGCTTGCTGAACGTTTATTCTTCGTAGTGAGTCACAATGCACGCTTGTGCTAACTGCTGATACTCTGCTTGCATCGTCACCAGAAACTCATCCGCATCGATAAACTTCTCAATCGGTGCTCCCAATACCACATCACAGTTAAAGGGGACAAACATCGCTGTACCTTTGGGTAGCGCTCGGCCTAATCCGCGCATCACCACCGGAATGACAGGGCAGGCCTGATGTTCGTTAACCAAGTGATATATCCCTTTCTTTAGTCCGCTCATGGTTTCAGGTTCGCCACGGCTACCTTCCGGAAAGATGATCAAGATGTCGCCTTGATTAAGCGCTTTATGGCACTCATCAAACACTGCGTGACGATCACTTTTACTGGGTGAGCGATGGATGGGAATGATGCCCAATACATTGAGTGATAGCCACGCTGAGATTTTGTTTTTGAGAAAGTAATCCGCCGCCGCTACAGGGCGCACTTTGTGCACCATACTGATGGGAAACAGCGCCAACAGCACCAAGGTATCGAGATGACTGTTGTGATTGGCAGCCACCACCATTGGGCCATTGAGCGGCAGGTTCTGTCGATTAATGATGTTAAGGCCTAAGCCAACAAACACGAGTGGCTTTACAAACAATAGGACGAACAGAACTTTGAAAATTGTCATCTCGCCCCCTTAGTAGTAAAGGTAATAAATGAAGTGGAAGAACAACGGCGCGGTAAACATCAAGCTATCAATGCGATCCAAAATACCACCATGGCCGGGGATAAACTGGCTGGTATCTTTGATTTGTAAGTCGCGTTTGACCGACGAAATCACCAAATCACCAATAAAGCCACTAAAAGCAATGATCATCCCTGCCACCAGCCCCTGCGCAGAGGTAAGCGGTGTTAGATATGGGGCAACAAAATAGCTGGTGATGATGATGGTTGCCGCGCCGCCAATAAAGCCTTCCCAGGTTTTATTTGGGCTGACTTTCGGCACAATCTTGTGTTTGCCAAAGCTCTTACCCCATACGTATTGGCAAACATCATTAAATTGAGTGAAGACCAATAAGAACAGCAGCATGCCCATTGAACCCGCCTCTGGATTCTTGCTCGGTAATACCAATAGATAGGCCATGTGGCTGACACAAAATACCGTTAGCATCAGCGCCCAGTGAATGATGCCTGCCGAGCGGATAAAACCTTTGGTATCACCAATCAACACCGCGACCATCGGAAGATAGAGGAACATGTAGACTGGAATAAAGATGATGTACATGCCATACCAGCCGATCGATAACCAATAGTATTGGAATGGGATCGAGAGATAAGCCCAGAAGATCACGCGTCGATCTGTCATGCGAGTGGGTACGATGGAGAGGAACTCTTTTAGCGCCATAAAACTTAAGAAGGCGACAAAGATCAGCGTGTATTGGGTAGGTAGATAGAGCACGACAAAGACGATACCGATCATCCACCACCAAGAGCGAATACGCAGTTTTAGTTCGTGGTAATCCTTTGTTGGATTACGGCGTGATAAATAGAGATAAACCAAGGTGCCAATCACGAGTATGAGCGTGATGGCGGCCATCATATGCAGCGAATGAATTGGGATACTAGTCATGTGGTTTCTCGTTCAATGGTTCGCTTAACGGCTCACTGGCGGCGACTGACGCGGCTTGTGCTTGTTGCTCTTTGGTCGTGAAAATAAACGCCAGTCGACGCCAACAGGTAAAGGAACACCCGATCACCATGGTTGCCAGAGCGATGTCCATCAGATAAAGCCCAACATTTGGCAGCAAATCAAACCACTGGTTAATCGCCATCACTAATAGCGTCACGGTGAGGAGTGCCATTCGATGTTGTTTGGCCATTGGCCCGCGAAAATCGGCCGGGCAATCCATGCTGACTCCCAATACGCGAATATAAGCTGACAGTACCGCTAGGAGTGCTGCAACCCAAGCTAGTGGCATGGCAAACGTGGAGTAGGCCACCAGACCTGCCGCGACAATCAATAGTGGATCAGCGATGCGATCGGGCACATCGTTAAACAGCTCTCCTGCTGGGGTTTTCTTACCGCCTTCGATTGCGACCATGCCATCGAAAAGATTGCACAGTAAACGCATTTGAATCATGAGAGCGAACAGCACCAACCAAATTGGCGCCGGCCAGAAGTGATAACCAACTGAAAAAGCGAAACCAACCGCGGCAAAGACAATACTCATGAGCGAGATTTGGTTGGGGGTGATGTTTTTTTGGCTCAGCCAAACAGCAATACGTTTGGTGATAGAAATATTACGCACTGCGAGAGGGCGGCGATTAGACTCTTCTTGATTTTCCATGCAGCCAATGTCCTTGAATGAATTTGGTTGCATTATAACGACTCTGCGCCATTAATGAATAATGTAATAACAGTTTGATTTGTCACCATTCAAACTGCGTGTGACCTGTCAAATTCCCTCTACCTTGTCTGCTCTATTTGTGTAAAGTAATCAAAATAAACAATGAATACAGCTTAATTATTGGGCTGATAAATGCATTTCAAGTGTGGCAAGATTGTTTGTGTTCATCAAGAGTTCTATCGCAAGCGTTTGCAAAGCGTGCCTGCTCCACAACATTAAGAAAAACAAGCATTTTGCTTTAACAATATGGCGCGAGATGTATATCAAAAGAGTATGATTTATAGCGAGTGAGGTGAACCTTTTATGAGTGTATCCCTCAAACCAGTCGGCTTACGTTACGGTTATTTAACCAATAGGGTGAGCACAAGTTGTTATTGGTTTCAGGCTTATAGTGAATTGCGAGATAGGCCTTTTGCTCTAGGAAGTAGATTGATGAAAACGTCGCTTTTTTACCACTGCCCAAAATGTGCCGCAGACACTGTTCTGTCGGTAAAACATATCGATAAGATTGGCGGAGATGGTTGTTTTAATTGCCATTCCTGCAATGAGGTGTTGCACTTAAGTGATCAAGGCATGAAAGTGCTCAATGGTCGACGCGCGGAGCTAAAAACGTTGGTGCCTTATCAGGCTGGTGGTATTTTGATGTTAGTGGCTGCCACTGCGATTCATTTCTTGGATGGTATGGCCGCAGATACGTTATTGCTTTGCTATATCATTGCAGTGACGGCGATCTTGAAAGCACACTCTACTTTTTTCCTCGACTCTCACCTTGTATTTCATGAGAACGCCTAGCGCTTGCGCTCAAGGCCTTGAATCATAGTCGTGTTCTCTATTGAGAATAAATTAATTCGAATGATATGAAGTTTAAAATTGCCGATAAATTTGTAAAGCATAAATACCGAGGCCCGATTTTCATCGCCTTATTGTGGCCGGTACTGATTTTCGCTGGGTCTATATTACTTGGCGGAACCATACCTCTGGAACCTGTTTTCTACGCGTTCTGTTTTTCTGGCTTTGCCGCTTTGCTTAATTTTCGTGGTGGCCATGCCTTTAGAAAGTACGCTGCGCAACATAGCGTAGAGATCACCCCTGAAGGCATGACTTCTCATGAACCTGATACCACAGAAACGATGCCATGGGGTAACGTAAAAAGCGTTATCGTCAAAGGTTCTGCGCAAAGGGTCAAATCGTTAAAATTACTCACTAATAATGGCGCGAGTGCCGATCTATCTCGATACGCAGATCTGGAGTTATTATGCACAGAGCTAGAAAAATACGTCGCCGCTGAACAATGGCAATATCGTGGATACAAAAAATGAATAAGGTTGGATTAATCAGTTACTGGCTTGTTTGCCTATATGTTATTTCGCAACTGGCGTTGATGAATGAATGGCTCATCTTTGTTGATCTATTGTCATTGACCACGGTTTTAGCTCCGACTATTGCAGCTTGGTTTATCAGAAATAACAGCTCGGTAAGTGACCGCGTAACTTTGTGTGTTAAGGTTTGCTGGTTAAGTGGTGGTTTAATGTTCGTTTATGGCCTAATTTCACTGCTGAGTAATTTCCACAATGATGCCATTGCAATGGCTGCGGGCTTGAGCGTTGCGCTGATCCCTATTATTTACGCCATGATGATAAGTTTACTGTTGGCGCCATTCACGTTCTATTCTTGTCATTCTGTGGCGGGTAAACAGGTCGATTAAGGAAAATTGATGTCTGAATCTCAGGGGATAATTGAATTTTTCGCTATGTCAGGTCTCTTGCATATCTTGGCGATTCTCGTGCTGTTGGTTGTTATCGTCATTGTTGTGGTCATCGCCATTTATGCGTCGTCAAAATCCAGTAGTAAAAGAGAAATGGTCACGGATGGAGGTGTTAAGCAGAAGGTGATTGAGACGAATTCTATTAAAGGCCAAGAGTTCATGAGACTGGCTAGCTACTATGACCCTAAATTGCCACAACGAGCGTGTGTGAGTTGTGCCAGTACGATTAGCAAGGGCAAAGCCGTCTGTGCTCAATGTGGCGCTTTATCTGTCGCGCAGCGCTCATCATGAATAAATTTCTATCGCTAGCACTGTTTTTATTTTCTTGTGCCAGCCAAGCCAATGAGTTTGTCGAAAAGCCGATTGAGCATTTTCAGCCGTTAGCCGAATTTGCGAGTGTTGCTGATTATGAACGGCCAATTGCTGAGTACGTACAAACCTGCTTAGACAATAGCTTTGGCGGTTCACTGTCACTACGCTGTTTCGTGGCTGATGAGTTGTGGGATAAAGAGCTTAATTATTATTACCGATTACTTTATCGAAGTTTAGATTCAGAGGGTAAGGCAGAACTTAAAACCAGTCAGTTAGCTTGGTTAGCCTCACGCGATCAGAGTATCGAATTTAATCGTCATCTTATCCGTCAGCAATACCCGCAGGCGGGATCTATGTATGTCGCAATTCGTGCACAGGTCGCATCTGATCTATTGGCTCCGCTGATTAAGCAACGAGCCCTGTTACTCAAGCAATGGTTAGAAATATTAGAACAGCAGCCTTTCGAGCCGCTGTGACGTCATGGATATAATCAATTAAGTAGAGAATATGAAACCTTTTATCCCTCTGATCACTTTTCTTTTTGGATGTGTGAGTACCCCCTTACTTGCAAATAACGTGATGATGGACACTCGTTGCTTTTCATCACCTAACGGTAAGATTAACCTTGAGCTAAAAACCTATCTTGATCGAGATATCGGTTGGGTGGGGGGACAAATACGCTATAAGCAATCTGAAAGTCATATTCCATTGGTATACCAAGGAGAAGAGACGATCAATGAAGTCCCCGATAGACCATGGGAGTTCAAACATACTTGGTTGGAAGTTGTCGACGGTAAAATCAATGGGCGCTATGAGTTCCATAGCCAAGGCGCAGTGGTGTGGAATCTACATTACATCCATAACAGTGGTCGAAATGTTGATCTTTCTAGTCAGTCTTACAACCTTGATGATAACGGCCAGTGCATTTGGAACAGCAACTAGCAAGCAATGAGCAAAGCGCCGTGATATGAATAATAACCATCGACATTGAGTAGGTTAGGTTTTGAAAAATATAATAAAGTCACTTTTTAGTCGTTCAGCCGCCGTGAATGAAAATAGCCTAGAAGCTGGGCACTACATGCTGGAAAATAAAGAAATAGAGCCGCAATATCGTATTCAAACCCAGTGCTTGTATTACGGCGGTGTCGCGCAATTGCAAATTGTTAAGCAGAATGGTCTCAATTCCGAGTTACACAGCCAGTTTGAACTGCAAGGCTGCCAGCAGAATGTGGTATTAACCGAATGGTTGGATAGCACACGTTTTGTTGCGGTTGATAAGATGGGACAAGTTTATATTGCTGCGATTAACGCGCCAGGTAAATTCACGCTAGCGCCGATATTTTCATTCGAGGTGTATCCCACCAAAGACGTTTGCTTGCAGGACGGTAAATTGTACTTAGTGGGAGCAAAGAAAAGCGGACGTCGTCGAGATAGCCTCCTATTCTCGACTGAGCTCAGTATCGCGCTAACACAAACATCGGTAGAGCAATTGAGTGCTGCTCATTTCACTATTGAGCACTATGAAGTACCTTTTCGCTTTGTTGGCGGCAGTATGGTTTATATTGGTCGTGATGAATTTGTTTTCTACCAATTGGGCAAAAAACGCACTCATCAACTGATCAGTTTCAATCCGGTTACAGCGGCAGTAGAAAACTATGAGCTAGCAGGAAAACCGGCTCCAGATGAGATTCCCATTCGCCATATTTTCTTTCAAGATAAAAAGCATGCCACGCTAATATTGGCCAATGCGGAAACGGTGACATTAGCCAAAGGTGCTGATGACGAAGCTGATGACGTTGAACCATGTTTTGATTTTTCGGTGCAGTGTATCGATTTCAAGCAGAAGAAAACCGTGTGGAATCGCGTTGTACGCTCATTGAGCGCTGAACAAATTTGTGACAAATACGATCGAGAAGAATTGGTTGAATCATTAACTGCTATTGCAGGCGGGGATGTCAGTTCAAGCCACCATGATCAACTACAAACGTTTATTGAGTGTTTAACCTCGGCTACGCTAGCAGAAGATGGCCAGAGTATTTGGCTTGGCTGGCAAGATAACAAAATCCAACAGATATCGCTCAATGGAGAATGCTTAACGCCGCTCTATTCGTTGATACGAGCAGGCAGTGAACGTGGTTTAAGCCTATTTGAGCATGAACCTGTGGTGATCCAAGGTCAAATCGACCAACATTTTATGATTGCTGTTGGTATGGAAGACGATGAGTTTCTCTGGCAATGCGATCTTGCTCAGGCGGAGCTTGCTAATACCAATCAACTGCAATGTGCTCAATCACAATTAACACTGACCATACCCAACATGATTGGTGGTATTCCTGCCATAAGTGGTCAGGTAGATGTGCCTTGCCAAGACTTCAATGATGACAATGCGCGTGTAGAGTCGCTGAGAAATCTGCTGGCACTGATGCCAGCATGGCAATCTCACTATGAGCAGAACCTGCGAGATAGGCCGTATAGCACATCATTCTATGTCGCGTTTAACGGCCAGCAAACTTGTGATGTCACGATGAAAAGTGAATACGATGTTTTCCCTTATGCGGCTGGCCACGCAGAGGGCGCAGATCTTATTGCGCAAATTATTGCCCAGTATGCTACTTGGTTATGTGCCGGTGATCTTGTTGGAGCGAAAGGCCATCCCGCATTAGCTGATGCAGTGATGTCTTTGGCCGATAAGCGCCAATATTTACCCGTCATTGCCGACTATTTCTGTGCGATAGGTAGTCGAGAGCCTGTTAACCCTTATCATATACATCAAACGTTGCCTGTCATTCGTGAGGTGCATGCCGACACACCAGAGTTGACGGCCTTTATGGCGAAGGTCCCTTGGCCATGGAATGATGCGAGCTATAGCGTGCCCAATGTTGGTGATTATGACGATTAACCAACCAGTTGATAAATAGTAAACTATTGCTATAAAAGGACATGGTTTTTACCGTGTCCTTTTTACTTGTTAGTTTGCTTGTTACATTATTTGTAATTCAACTGCTTAAGATGGCGTTAAGCCCGGTTGGGTAAGAGTATAGCGATTTGGCGGCAAGTTTCAGTTTGCGTGTATAGCGGCTTGATTTAAGATGCAAGACATTGGCATAACTTAATGCCCCTAATGTTGTAATAATAGGAAGGTTAATCATGAAAAAATATCTCACCGCGCTGATGTTAGTTACTGCTTTAACTGGTTGTGATGACGCAAGCAAAGCGATTGAGCAAGCACAAGATGCCGCCAATGACGCCGTTGATAGCCTTCAAGAAAAAATCGAATCGGTGGATCTTGAGTCGCTGAACCTTGATCAATTTGGTGAAGCCGCTGAGTCAGCAGAAAAATTGGCCGAATCGGTGCAAGAAGCGTTGACGGTGGATTTTGCCGATCAAAACGCCCTCACTGAAGCGAAAGAGCACATCGCCAATGCGTATGCTTGTTTAGTTGATGTTTCGTCAGAATCGACCGCTGAAAAGCTGATGAACAAAGTAATGGAAACCATCAGTAATCAAGAAGCACAATCGTTGATTGAGCGCAGTATTGATAAGGCTAAAGAAGCACAAGAGTGTGTGATGTAAACACCCTGCATATTTGCTGCTTCAGCGTTGTTGACGACACTCTCTCACTCTAATCACACAGAGCTCTATGCTCATAGAGATTCGTTTGTTTGTCGCCTAGCTGTAGTAGCAACTACCGTCGATGTAAACTGCTCTGGCATAAGCTACACCGCTATTGTTGTTGATGATGTTAGGATGACGATGTCTTAACGCCGTTGGCAGGTAGTACATCCTCGGCAGGCTTGCCTTGTGTACTTATCTAAGCGTGAGCGCTGAATCTTACAGTAGGCATTTTTCAACGCTCGACGCGCGGCAAACCAATCTTCTGGTTTTTGCAAAATCAAATAGCCATTAAAGCGTTTCACCAATTGGGTGCCATATTCATTGATGAACTTGCTATCGTACTCAATATCAAAATGATCTAAAGCTTGCTCGATAGAAGTAAAGCTGGCGATGGTTTTTTGAATTTCCGTCTGGCTCATCATAGTATTTCATGCAAGAAGCGTTGTAGCTGGAAAATAGCATATCTTCTTTTTATCTGCTTTGATTTTATCCTCGTCCAGTCGAGTTTTGTTGGTGCTATTTTTGTCTAAAATTTGCACGAAAATCATAACTAGTGATTCGTTACTCAAACCTCTGTCACATCCTCTTACTTTTCTTTGTGTTATTTACCAGACTCAAGCCGGAAAATGCTAGCGCTTTCATACTTCTCACCGGTGAAGTTATATACACTGCAAGAGAGTATTTACCAAGGTAGACCGACCATGTGGAAAGATATCGTCTCACTGTCTGACGATAAGCAACAGGTCATTGCTCGCTTACCCAAAGAGATGGAGCTTAAGCGTGATTTTGACCAGAAAGGACTTGCCAACGTTTTATCCGATCTCAATGTCGGAGCCTACTTTGTTCTTGAAGAAGAAGTATTGCGTTTTCTCTCCCTTGCCAAAGAAGGAAAATCGGAAGCATTCCACGGTATCGTGGTTGCGGAGGTACGCAACGCGACGGTTGAAGTTTTGGTTACCGATAACGATATGCTCGCTAGCATGGTTGTGACGGGGGCTTACGGCGGTAAGCCGCTACAAGGTCCACAAGTGATCCACGCGCTTGCACGAGCATCTGTGACCAAAGGTATCAACAAACTCGCGCTAAAAAAGGTGATGGCGGTCAGCCACCAGCTTAAAGCTGGTAAACAGTTCACCCAACCGGTGGCCACCGGCAAAAAACCGATTGAAGGTAAAGATGCGAAGTTCGTTGCCTTGGTGAAGGATGTCTCTAAACAAGTTTTAGCGCCGATTGAAGATGAAACCGGTAAGGTGGATATGCTCAATTTGGGTGAGACTATCAACGTCGCCGCGGGCCAATCATTGATGCGCCGTGTCCCTCCAACGATGGGCACTCCCGGTTTAACCGTGCAAGGTAAAGTTCTTCCTGCTGGCGACGGTAAAGATGCTCCACTCAAAGAAGGCAAAGGCACGGTGATTTCCGATACCGATCCTAATGTGCTGGTGGCAGCGGTATCTGGTATGCCAATTTTGCATGCTGCGAGTGTGGATGTGGATGAAGTTCTGGTGGTGCAATCGATCGGTGTGGCAACAGGACACGTGAAGTTTAAAGGCAATGTGATTGTACGCGGTAATATCGAATCAGACATGATTGTGCGGGCTACGGGCAATATTACGGTGGCTGGCTTTGTGGAATCGGCTGACGTACAGGCGCAAGGTGATATCGAAGTGGCGAAAGGGATCATTGGCCATAATGTCTCTGATAACCAAGCGAAATCATGTCTGTTGAAAGCGGGCGGGTCAATCAAAGCCAACTATGCCCAGTTTAGTGAATTACAGGCGGGTCATGATATCAATTTGACCATTCACTGCATGAATAATGAAGTTCGCTGTGGCAATAACTTAACAGTCAGTGATGAGTCTGGCCGTCAAGGGACGTTAAGCGGTGGACGAACCAAAGTTGGCGGTAAAATTACCTGTGTCAATTTGGGGGTCGAAGGTGATACCCCAACTCACATCCATGCCTTTGCGCGCTATAAAATGCACAAAGAGCGCCAAAATAAATATAAAGAGCACTACCAATTGGCGCAAGAAACCACGATGGATGTAGTGCGCAAAGAATTAGAATTTAAAAAACGTCCAAAAGCGGATCGCAGCGAAGAAGAGCAAGATCAGATCGATAAACGTAAATTCTCCGCCAATGCGAACTTGGAAAAAATTAAATATGCTCGTGATAGCCACGAGGCTGAGTTTAATCGCTTGTTAGAAGAGAACGTGGTGAAGGTGACCAATAAAGTCTACTCTCATGTCACGATTCAATTTGGTGAGGATAAAGTGACGACTAAGCGCTCTCATGGGGCGAGTTTTTTCAGCTTTAACCAGTTTGAGATCCGTTGCTCTGCCACGTTAGATGAAGATGCCTTAGCGGAAGATTTTTAGACCACTGACTTGTTTGATTTATATTTGAAAGCTCTTGTGAATAACAAGAGCTTTTTTATTGTCAGGGGAGAAAGTATTAGGGAGTTAGTCAGGTGAAATCGCCGCGCAAATCAGCAAAATCGCCCCTTCACTCATCGTAATATCGAGTGATTCTCGGTCTTGATTGCACTTCATTGCCAAGGCAAATCCATGTAGATAATCCACTAAGAGCCCTAATGCATTATTGGTAGTGGTTTCATTGAGCTGTAAAGGCTCTAAGACCATCTCAAAGCGCTGAGTGAACAGTTGGGCTGGGCCAAGCGCTTTCATCGACAGCAGTGTTTCTAGCAAGCCATTATAGCGTTGTAGCAATCGTAAATAACTGTGAGATAAGCGTATCAGTTCATTTTGCCACGCTTGGTCTTCTTGAGGCAGGTAAATGTCGTTTATCAAGGAGATGGTTATGGCTTCTAATAGCGCATTCTTATTGTCAAAGTAGTGGTAAATCGCCATCGCATCGACGTTAAGCGCGCTAGCTAAACGGCGAATACTGGGGACTTTCTCATCCTCTCTCATTAAGCTTTTTGCCTGATCAATGATACTGACACGGCTAAGTGCGACAGAATCTTTGGCCGGACGACCACGCTTACTACTCTTGACACTCATTTGGATGACTCGCTAAACTCAATTAATTCTACGCTGTAGATTTAATTTTAATTTCAATCCAAACAATTAACAAGTATTGGAGATCCTGATGACCAACATCGTCTACATAGCGACCAGCCTTGATGGTTATATTGCAGATAAAGAGAATAAAATCGACTGGCTACATGAGATCCCAAACCCTGACGGCAATGATTTTGGTTTCGCACAGTTCATGACAGAAATTGATGCTTTAGTGATGGGGCGGAATACGGTGGATATGGTGCTCAGTTTTGACTGTGATTGGCCTTATACAAAACCGGTTTTTGTTTTGAGCCGTACCATGAACTGTGTTCCAGAAGGGTATGAAGATAAGATTTTTCTCATCAACGGGGAATTGAAAGATGTCGTCGCTGGGCTAAATGGAAAGGGCTACCACAACCTCTACATTGATGGTGGTTTGACGATCCAAAGCTTCTTGCGTGAAGATTTGATTGATGAATTGATCATTACCACGATTCCGATTGTGCTGGGAGGGGGGATTCCTCTGTTTGGTGAGTTACCACGGCCACTGCAATTTAAACATGTGAAATCTGAGCGCTATTTAGATTGTTTGGTGAAAAATCACTTCGTTCGCCAACGTTAAGTGGTTTTGCAGGGAAAGGCGAGTATCAGCTAACTATCTATTAGCAAAGTGGCAATGCTATCAGTAAAGCGACAATGCTATCAGCCAAGCGACGATGTTTAATCGCAGCCAATGATCACTCATTGGCTGTTTTTTTCGTTTAAGGTTTATTTCAAACGATGAGAATCTGCTGACGCTATTCTTATTGAAAAAGAAATGATGTCGATAAATTATCATTGAACGATAATCGACGTATACACCACGATAAAACACTAAAAATTGCTATTTGTGGCCAGTTAAATGGCTTAATTGACAGTTTTTCTGCAATTTCTCTCTTGTTTTTGTTCAATATTCGATAGTTTACCGCATGCTTGCTCTCATTTTGTATTATTTGGTCATTCTCACTAGTTAAGAAAGTGTGAGCTTTATTGTTTATAGTTTCTCACCATTTAGGAATACAATTTGCGCAACTCTTCTATGAAAAGATAAAACATAAGTGTGAACTCGATGAAGCAGAATTCAGGACAGGTTAACGAGAAGCTATTGCAGCTTTTGATGCAAGTCGCGGTTAACGAAGAACCAGTAACAGCCAAAACGCTGAGTGAGCAGTTAGGAACGCCGATTAGTAGTTTATATCGTCACCTTAAGCTACTTAAAGAGTGGAACTTGATTGAGGAAAGTCCGAGTGACAAAACCTTGATCATCGGTCCGGCTGCGTTGTTACTTATGCGTAGCTATGAAACCAGCCAGCATGATTTGGATTCTGTTGATGCAGTGCTTAACCGACTGCAAAAGCAGACAAGTGAGATGGCCGCTTACATGGTTCCCGTTGGTTACCGAGCGTTGTGTGTGAGCCGTAAAGAGAGCATGCAAGCATTGCGTTGTAGTTATGTGCAAGGTCAAAGCCAGCCGTTGCTAAGAGGTGCGTCCTCAAAAGTGATGTTGGCGTTTATGCCGGCGCAACGCCGTGAAAAAATCTTACGCTATTTTGGTGAAGCTCATCGAATTAACGAATGGCAACAGGAGCTTGATGCTATACGTTCGCAAGGTTATGCGATCAGTACATCAGAAATTGATCCCGGCGTATCCGGTATTAGTGCTCCTGTAATGAAAGGATCGAAGTTAATTGGAGCGATCTCCGTGATGGCGCCAGCGCATCGTGTGCTGCAAAACCAACAACGGATCATCCTTCATGTACTTCAAGCGGCAAGGGCACTCCCTCCAGAAAGGTGATTTGTATGTTTGGTCTATTTCGACGTAATAAAAACCACGATCCCGTAGGTGTTTCGACTCATTCAATGGCTTTGATTAGTGCAGCTCAGTTACTTAAGCCAATGAAAACCGTCGAATTTGAAATGGCCGAACAAAGTCTATCTGATGTATTTGAGTGGATGACAGAGCAAAATCATAGCCGCTGGAGTAATGGCGGTCATTTTTTGCTCTCTGATCAAATGGTTGGCCGTTATCAACTCAATCTAAGTCGCTATTTAGGCTCCAACAGTTTACCTGTCGTCTTTACCAATAGTACCGAAACCATACTGCATGCTTTGCCGCTTTTGCATGTACCCAATAAAGAACTCGGTATTATTCATGTTGGTAATCAATTCGAGAACAAAGCAACGTTAGAACCAGAAATGGGTTCTGCTTATCATTTTGCGTTGGCTCGTTTTAATCAATGTCGTTTATTTTATATCGGCATTGATTCGCGGTTACAGAATGAAAAAACGTTTGAATATGCGGAAGATCTTGGATGTGACTGGCTGACATTGCCTGAATGTGAGTTTAGTCACCGCCTCCAACTCAAGCAACAAGTGAGCAGTTACCTCTCCTATTGCGATGAAGTGGTGCTCAATATTGATTTAGAATCGCTGTGCGCTAAATCTCGTTTGGAAGTTGACCGTAATTTAGATGTGCAAATCGTTACGCGTATTATTCGCCAATGCTTGATTTCGGGTAAGGTCAAGATGGTGCAGCTTGTGGGTTGGAAAGATAAGCATGTTTTTGCTAAATCTACGCAAATCATCTTGCAGGAGTTGGCGGGCATGGTGCCAAGCACCGATCAAGTGGCATAGCCATTAACGAGTTATGTAAGTTAGAACGCTTATAAATTCGATTGTTTTTTATACGAGAGAATTGATAGGGGTTATAGAAATGCAAAAGCTGGCTAATGAGCCAGCTTCGAGGTCGTTTTAACACACATTACGCAGTTTTGTTTACTGCTTTATTCGTATCTTTCCAATATTGGATACGAACGCGGTGTAATTGTGCTTTTCTCATTTTCTTCATGATATTTCCTCACGAAAGCGCGTTCTCATATGAACGCTTTTGAATACAGTTCTTCATGAACCTTTTGAATGTAGCCGTGATTGCTTCACATAGCTAGGACTTTGATCACATTTCATACTGAAATCTAGTCGGTAAAAGCGGTTAATGTGGATGACATATCACCTTAATATATCTGACAACAAAACGTCAGAAAAATGCCATCAAAACTAAATTCAATAAAAACAAAAGTTTAACATTTTTATTGCCGCTCATTAATATTAAGCATAATTGGTGCCAGTTATTTCTTGAAAGTTTAATGATAGTGAGGCTGATGAAGTGTGACTAAGGCCAAGTTAACACAAGGGTTTGTGATGAGTTTCTAATCTGAATTAATCCGATCTCCCATCATCCCAGTAAAAAATATTATTTGGCATAAATTTTGTGATGTTGTGTATAATTTGTTATTCACTTGATTGACTAATCGCTTGGTAGGGCATAAATTAATAACATATGTCCCACCCAAGAGAGGTAATCCTATGTTTACATTCGCAATTTTATCCGTCGCAATTTGCGTGTTTTTAGTCTCTTGGGTCTGTCATCATGGATTGCCTATGATGGGCTTACATGTTGATACTGATGATGGACTACTGTTCTCTGAAGTGATTGGAGAAGACGTGCTAGAAGCATAAATTCTTCGATAAGATTTTTTCAGCAAGATAACAAAAAAGAGCCT
>NZ_AFWD01000100.1:0-7145 GCF_000222565.1 Vibrio sp. N418 | reverse complement strand
GGTTTATAAGGAGATATTATGGACATGAATAAAGCGCTGGAAGTCATCAGTGCACTATCGGATGGAGTTAACCCAGAAACTGGTGAAGAGCTTTCTAACGAGAGTTGCTTTAATCAACCTCAGGTTATTCGAGCTTTACTAATCGCTAAACAGAGTATTGAAAAGTCGATTCAGCTTGAAAAACGTAAGTCTGAATTGCCAGAGAATGCCGGAAAACCGTGGCAAGTAGAAGAAGATGCAGAATTGTCTCAAGGATTTGATTCGGGGATGAGTGTTGATGAATTGTCACTGAGTCATAAAAGAACGAAAGGGTCTATTGCATCTAGACTTGTTCGTCTCGGTAAAATAAATGAACGCTCTGAGATTTACGTCCGAGAGCACAGCGCGTAAAACACCTAACAAAGCATTTAAGAGTGATTCCTTACGCTTGGCATTTTCGCTTCGCTCAAGTATAGCCAAGCGTGCGTCACACCTTAATGCGGCGTTAACTTACAATGGTAGAAAAATGGAACTCCCGAAATTTAAGTATCATCCCGACCCAATAGCGACGGGTGTTTTTGAGAAAAGCGATGATATTTGTGAATGTTGTAGCAAGGCTAAAGGGTATATCTACACTTCAAGTTTTTATACAGCACAAGATGTGAAATCTATTTGTCCGTGGTGTATCGCGGATGGTTCTGCTGCTACAAAATACAATGGTTCATTTTCTGATGATTACCCTTTGATTGAAGAGGGCGTTGATCTTGCAGTTGTTGTTGAAGTCTGTGAAAGGACACCTGGTTATCCTTCGTGGCAACAGGAGATATGGCAAGTTCATTGCGGAACTGCCTGTGAGTTTCACGGTGACGCTGAAAAAGAGGATTTAGAGTGTCTCGCTGGCGATGAGTTAGATACATTTCTGACGAAAGAAATGGTTGATCCTGAAGTTTGGCCGAAGATAATCCAACATTATGAAAAAGGTGGGCAACCATCGGTATATAAATTCAAATGTACGGAATGTCAGGAAATAGTCCTCACAATGGATTATACGTAACTGGCCAGTTAACAAAGCGTTTAAGACGGATTCCCAACGCATGGCGTTTTCGGCTTACTTCAGTTTAAGTGTTTATGTCACAATGGTTTAGGTTAGGTTCTCTGCGTTGCTCACCACTTAACGCAGCGTTAGACGTTCCCATATTTAAGTCACTCCCAAATAGTTTCCTCTCACAATACCTTGAGTTACGCTAAAACCATAAAAACCATAAAAACCATAAAAACCATAAAAACCATTGCATTCTTAATGTTCATAAGTATCATAAGGGCTGTTTCCTAATCTTCATAGCCCAAAGGTGTTCAAATTATGACTTATAAAACGTGGATCTTTATCTCGGAAGAAACTAAAACTTTCTTTATTACAACTCATGTAAATTTCGAGGGCATGACAGTTAAAGCAATTCAACGTGACATCCCAACATGGAAGCGCCCTGAAGAACACCAACGTGAACTTAATGCTCTTGCTGAAGCTTCTGACTTCCGTTTTGAACTTGACGAGGTAAGTCATGTCGATGATCTTCATGACATCAAAGCTCGTTATACATCAAGAGGTTATCGTTGTTTAAATCGTCGCATTGTTCTGAAAAAGAATAACCAACACGTCTAACAAAGCGTTTAAGACAGATTCCCAACGCTTGGCATTTTTAGTGCTATCGTTGGGTTTTGTGTTTAAGGTGGTATGGTTAGGTTTCGTGGTGGCGTTGCTCACTACTTAACGCGGCGTTATGTGAATGGAGGCGTAATGGAGTATGATTTCGAAGGTTTGTATTTTGGGGATTGGAAGCCATGGAGTAGCCTGTCAAATAGTTGGAAACATCAAGATATACCACAACAGTTTGGTATTTATGGGGTCTATTTACTTGCCACTTTTGACTCAGAAGAAAAAGTAAAACCATTTGCCCCTGAAAATATGCCAAGCGACATTATCTACATAGGTATGTCTAGCCATATTGATCGGCGCTTAAGTTCAAGTCATAAAGCAATAAAGCGCTATCGAAAAATATCAGGTGATCGTGCTTTAGAGAAACTATGGGTTATTAAGGCGGATAGCAAATGGAATAACAGCAAAGATAAAGTAGAGGGACAAGCGTACGTAGCGTATTGGGAGCGTTTGTTGCTATTGAACTATGTTAGGGCTTACAAAACTTTTCCATTGTTAAACTCACAATAAAAATTCACATAACAAAGCGTTTAAGACGGATTCCCAACGCTTGGCATTTTTAGTTTGATTCAGCTTTAGTGTTTACGGCACAATGGTTTGAGTGCGGTGGTATGCGTTGCTCACCACTTAACGCGGCGTTATGTTTTAATGGAATTTCAATGGCTTAAATGCCTTCGTGTCGTTCTTTCCCCCTTAGGCTACTCGTTGGGAGTAGACTCAGCAAATCACCATTATCGCTCAGTTCTTAAATCCCTCAGCCCGTAAAACATGCCAAGGTTCTCGGGTTGCTTCATTCGAGTTTTCGGGTGGTTTGGTCGTCGGGTATCTCTGGCTCAAAGTCGCTTTGGGGGTATTTCCCAGTCAGCCAATAACCTTGGCAGTTGTCTCGGCAAATCACCATTGTTCTGCGCTGTTGTTGCTAAGAAAGGGCGCTTGTTGAACCTTGATTGAGTTGCCTCATTATCAGGGAAGTGGGCTTACTCGTTTCTGGTTTGGCGCATCTGGCGGTCAAGTGAGTTCGAGCTTGTGACTTGGTTCAGAAATCTAGGTCTGCATCCCAGTTCTTTGCCAAGTAAATCAACGAATTGTGCTAAAACATAACAAAGCATTTAAGACGGATTCTCAACGCTTGGCGGTTTCAGCCTAGGTCAGCTTCAGTGCTAAATGTGGCAAGGTTTAAGGCATGGTGGTTGCGTTGTTCACCACTTAATGCGGCGTTATAAAACAAGGAGTCCTCGTGACTGATATTTTACCTCCTCAAGTTTCAGCCCTTGTTCAAGGTGTTAATTGCCTTGAACCTTATATTTATGAAATTCACAAGGACTTTAATGATGGGAAGTTTGCTGATTGGCCAGCAGTGTTTCTTGCCACAACACTTCAATCTACAGCGGTGTCTTTATTTAAATTAATGCCACCGTTTGAAGTCAATAATGACATTCTTGATAAACGCTCCATAGCAACCTTAGTAAGAAACATTATTGATACACATGATGTCATGAGCATGATGCTTGATTGCAAAGATGAAGATATGTTCAATCTACATCGAAATATCTTAGGAATGTACTTATCTGGACGTATTTCAAAAATACAAGGGTCAATAAGTGCGGAAAAAATCCAACCTTTTTATAAACATAGTAAAGATTGGTATTGGAAGGCGATTAAAAGTTCACCGTTATACACTCGTAATATGGAGAAACTAAGGGGTGGTGAGAGTGTGTTTTATCATAGTCGAAGACAGCGCATCGAGATCGTTTGTGGAGAGCAAACGGACTTTGTTTCTGGGATTCTAGCTGATATCTCTACATACGTTCATTCAATGCCTCCTGCTTTATGGTTAACGGATTTGGATGGTTTGTACACAGACACCATTCAAAATAGGAAAACAGTAGCCATTTGGCTCCGAATCGCCAATTTTTACTTTGCTCAATCACTAAGTATCTTTTTTAAGGTTACTCCGTATCTGGTTAGTGAAGATGCAGATTTTTATATTAAGCACCATGACACGCCGTTTTCTAACTAATTGTTTTATAACAAACTGTTTAAGAGTGATTCGCAATGTGTGGCATTTTTACTATGCGTTAATTTTAGTGTTTAAGGTGGTATGCGGCGGCTTTGGTATTGCGTTGCTCACACCTTAACAGGGCGTTATGTGATTGGGGGCAATATGGAAAAATTAGCGCACGAGGTATGGATATTCAACGGTAGCCAGGTGCAGTTTCTAGGGCTACCTTTTTCTACTCGAATGACGGTTGTTCGGTTATCTAGTGGTGAACTTTGGGTTCACAGTCCGATTGAATTATCAGAAGCAATTATTGATCAAATCGGTAGCCTAGGTCATGTGAGATATTTGATAGCGCCTAATCACTTACACCATCTATTTTTGCCTGAGTGGATGGCTGCTTATCCCAATGCGGAAGTTTATGGTACAAATGAAGTTATAAAAAAACGCAATGAGCTCACTTTTAATGGTTCTTTGAACCATCAACAAAGTTGGGCTTGGGGAGCAGATATCGAGCAAGAATTATTTTCAGGTTCACCATTGATGGAGGAATGCGTGTTTTTCCATAAAGACTCTGGTGTACTTATTGTCACAGACTTAGTTGAAAACTTTTCAGGTAATGATTTCAATTATTGGCAAAGAGTTGTTGCGAAAGGTGTCGGTATTCTCGCTCCCAATGGAAAAATGCCTTTAGACTGGCGCTTAAGTTTTATGTTCGGTAAATCGGATGCTCGTCGGCACCTTGAGCGTTTACTGGCATGGAAACCTCAAATTTTAGTCATGTCTCATGGTGAAATCGTCAAAGAAAATACAAATAAGTTTTTAGAACGTGCCTTTAAATGGCTTATATGAACACGCGGCAAAAAATCACATAACAAAGCGTTTAAGACGGATTCCCAACGCTTAGTGTTTTCGATTTACTTCGGTTTAAGTGTTTATGTCATAATGATTTAGGTAGGGTGGTAGGCGTTGCTCACCACTTAACGCGGCGTTATGTTTTCGGAGGGAAAATGAGCGATTATAAGAAACTATTTGAGTGTGTTAGACCTGATTTTATAGGTAACCTCACCGCTGTTCGTACCGAAGAACAAGGAGTTCTCAAGCTTAGTCTCCGAAGTAATAATCAAACTGTTGAGCTTTATGGATTTGAAGATTTAGCTGACTCAGTTAGTGATTTACTATCGTCTGATCACATAACTATTTCCCAAGAACTAAATACTTATAAAGAGTTTGGCACAATACGTATTGAATGTTGGGTAAACGAAAGTTATTCAGAATATTGGTGTGATCGCGTGAATGTAGAACAAACATAACAAAGCGTTTAAGACGGATTCCCAACGCTCGGCGTTTTCGGCTTTCTTCGGTTTAAGTGTTTATGTCACAATGGTTTAGGTAAGGTGGTCAGCGTTGCTCACCACTTAACGCGGCGTTAGGTTTTTCCGCGGTCAAATGGAATTGAGGGGGTATCATGGATTATCAAACGAAGCTCCAATTTGCATATAAAGAGCTCAATGATAAAGGTGTTTGGAAGTCGAATTACAATCCACCAATAGCCAAGTTACTATGCAAAATGGGACTTAACTTCCCGCCGCCTTATTATCAGACCTTCATGAACAACTGGGTTATTTCAGCCATCATGTTCGCTCCTGTTTGGGGTGTTTTAAATTGGTTTGTTGTTTGGAGTAAAGCAGATAAGCCAGTTCTCGAAGCTGTCTATATGTCTCTGATTGGTGGTGTTTTGTTTGGGCTAATCATGGCGACATTTTATTTTGTTAGACGAAAGCAATTAAACCTGTCGGAGTGGAGTTCTTTGGGAGAATAGCCCCAAAACCTAACAAAGTATTTAAGAAGGATTCGCAACGCTTGGCGAATTTCGTTTAAATTCAGCTTTAGTGTTTAAGGTGGTTTGTCGAGGCTATGGTGTATGGCGTCGCTCACCTCTTAATACGGCGTTATGCTTTTTTCTGAAAATCGTGAATATGAACGCTTTATCAATGGTTTGATAGACTTGTGACTTGATGGTGAAGGAGGGTTTTACATGGGAACTATAATAGGCTTAGCTGTTCTAGCTGCGATAGATTGGTATCTTGTTCGTAAAAAAGGACTTCATATACATCAGCTAATTGCTAAAAAGTATGTAGAGTATTTAGATAGCAAAGAAAATCGCAAATAGAGTTTTTGGGCAACAGCCTAACTCTATATGACCAGTGATTTTTACTGTGTGGGCATGAATGATAAATTGGTATTGCTTCATAGTGGAACAATGTGAAGTTTGAAAGTTTGTCTACTGTGCCTGCTGATAGCACAAGCATAACAAAGCGTTTAAGACGGACTCCCAACGCTTGGCGCTTTCGGCTTTCTTCAGGTTAAGTGTTTATGTCACAATGGTTTAGTTAAGGTGTTTGGCGTTGCTCGCCACTTAACGCGGCGTTATGCTTTTTTCTGAAAATCGTAAATATGAGCAATTTATCAATGGTTTGATAGACTTTTGACTTGATGGTGAAGGAGAGTTTTACATGGGAACTATAATAGGCTTAGCTGTTTTAGCTGCGATAGATTGGTATCTTTTACGTAAAACAGGACTTCATATACATCAGCTAATTGCTAAAAAGTATGCAGAGTATTTGGATGGTAAAGAAAATCGCAAATAGAGTTTTTGGGCAACAGCCTTACTTCATATGACGAGTGATTTTTACCATGTGGGCATGAATGACTAATCGGTATTGCTCCATATTGGAGCAGCGTGAGGTTTGAAAATTTGTTTACTGTGCCTGCTGATAGCACAAGCATAACAAAGCGTTTAAGACGGACTCCCAACGCTTGGCGCTTTCGGCTTTCTTCTGGTTAAGTGTTTATGTCACAATGGTTTAGGTGAAGTGGTTGGCGTTGCTCGCCACTTAACGCGGCGTTATGTTTTAATGATATTTCAATGGCTTAAATGCCTTTGAGTCGTTCTTTGCCCCTTTGGCGATTCGTTGGGAATAGACTCAGAAAATCACTATTATCGATCCATTCTTAAATCTCTTAACCCGTAAAACATGCCAAGGTTCGCGGGTTGCTTCATTCAAGTTTTCGGGTGGTTTGCTCGCCTTGTTTCTCTGGCTCAAAGTCGCTTTGGGCATATTTCCCAATCAGCTAATAACCTTGGCAGTAGTCTCGGCAAATCGCCATTGTTCTGCGCTGTTGTTGCTAAGAAAGGGCGCTTGTTGAGGCTTGATCGAGTTGCCTCATTGTCAGGGAAGTGAGCTTACTCGTTTTGGGTTTGGCGCATCTGTCGGTCAAGTGAGTTCTAGCTTGTGACTTGGTTCAGAAATCTAAGTCTGCATCTCAGTTCTTTGCCAAGTAAATCAACGAATTGTGCTAAAACATAACAAAGCATTTAAGACGGATTCTCAACGCTTGGCAATTTAAGTTCAGGTCAGCTTTAGTGCTAAATGTGGCAAGGTTTAAGGT
>NZ_AFWD01000101.1:0-28726 GCF_000222565.1 Vibrio sp. N418 | reverse complement strand
TTGTTAAAGAGCTTGCTGCGAGAGTTTCTCTCGAAGCGGAGGTGAATTCTAACGAGATAACTGAAAGAGTCAAACACTTTTTCAATTTAATTTTCGTGGAACCTTTCACCTCGCTGACTAACGCTGAAGCCTTACGGCGTCTGCCCTGTCAGTGGATGCGCATTATAGGCAGCTGAATTTTATTGGCAAGCACAAAATGCATTTTTTCTTATGAAAAGTGCTTAACTGCGCAATCATTAAACAACCCCATTTTTACTCTCAAGATACCCTCAGATTACCCACCAGTTACCCACAAAATCCTGTTGATAACCTAGTTATCGCCTTCAATAAAGTAAGAGATTCGCGCACGAGGATTTAAGTATTCTTTAATTTTCTCCGGAAGCTTGTTCGGCAAGATAGCATTAACTATCTTTATATCCTTCTCTGCGAGATCAATGATCGGCGCTTGGCTTCTTGGCACAGCCGGATCATAAATGAGAACATTCGGATAAAGGATATGAGCAGAATTCACTGAGATCACTAATCCCACCATCTCATTCGACAATTGCACCACTGTTCCTGGAGGATACACGCCCATAAATTTAATTAAGATACTGAGGTTCTCGTTGTTGTAACGAGATTTACAGTTCTTATAAAGATGTGCCAATGCGACATAGGGAATTTTTTGCTGAGCAGCGACAGGGTTATGGCAAAGAACATCGTAAGCATTCGCCACCGCAACAATCTGCGTTAATGTGTCTATTTGATCTGCTTTAAGCCCTAATGGGAAACCTTTGCCATCATTTGTCTCGTGATGATTCTCAATCACTCGTTTCGCAGAGTCAGGAAAACCCTCTATATTGTCGGCTAGTTCCACTCCATATTTGGTGTGCAACTTAAGGTAGTTTTGCTCAGGCTCGGTTAAAGGTACGGTTTTTCTCAGAATCGCTGTTGGTATTTTAATTTTACCGATGTCATGAAATAGCGCCGCGAAAGCCAACTCTTTAATGGTTGCGGTCTCAAGCTTCTTCGCTTTACCAATCAACATCGATAACACAGCAACATTCAGTGAGTGAAAATAGATGTCTTCAAATTCACTCTTACCATTCATCAAATGTAGCGTAACATCGCCATCACTCATCAAGCGCTCGACAATATCATCAACTAAGACCATCGCTTCATCGACGGCTAATTCAGGACGGTTACGAATCTTCGTCATCACAGCTCGCATACGAGCAAGAGAACGTTCAAACTCTTTTTCACAATTAGCGACACGACGACGATAAGCACTCATGGTTTCAATACGCTGCTGCTTTTCTTGCCATAGTTGCTGAGCGCGTCTATCCATCGCCTCATTAACTGACTCTGTAGGAGCGTTGTCAATTTGCTGTACAGGTAATGGGGGGACATCACTTTGGTCAACATTAACGTAGACATATTTAATGCCCAAATGACGAATAACTCGAATTTGGTCTTGGCTTTTAAGCTTAAAGCTATTCAGCAGGAAGGGATGTTCGTTCCACTTTACCGGTAAACGGATGTGTAGTCCGGGTTGAATTCGGTCTACCGTAATTTTGATATTTGCCACGTTCTAGATACAACTATGAAACCCAATAAAACGCGGCTAGTTTAGTGCTTAAACTCTAACTTTCTAGATAAAAACGTCATTTGTGAGAAGTTAACAGGATTTTCGTCGATTATTTCACCAACTCACAATGCAGCATCCAACGAATACCGAACTTATCTTGCACCTTACCAAATCGCGCTCCCCAAAAGGTATCCGCTAGCGGCATCATCACCGCACCGTCACAAGCAAGTTTATCGAACAATTGTTCTTGTAAATCGAGATCATCCAATACCAGTGATAACGCAATATTGTTACCAGAAACGTCACTGACTACCATGCCATCAGATAACATCAGCTTCATACCAAAAGCCTCAAATTCAGCATGCATAATCCAATTCGGATTCGCCCCTTCAACCGATTGAGGGGCATCACGGAAATATTGTTTGGTTAGTACCACTCCACGAAAGCAGCGTTGATAAAACTCGAGCGCCTCTTCACATTGGCCTGAAAAACACAGGTAAGGGGTAAGTTGATACATAGCTATTCTCCAAACTGACTGTTTTCATTAAAGAATAGCGAAGTATCAACAGATGTAATTAGTACTTTAGTCCTATATTAAGGCGCGATCTGCCTTGCGAATCACTAGCTTAGGCGTAAATTCATGCAGTTGACCGACCTCTTTACCCGCGATCAAATCCATTAGCACTTGCACCGCCGACTGAGCCATATCATTGATAGGAAAGCAGACCGAGGTAACCGCAGGGTATAATTCATTACATCGCTCTACGCTATCAAAGCTAACAATCGAGATATCCTCCGGTACTTTAAGTCCGTGCTCGTGCAAGTATTGCATCGCACCAACCGTCATCTCTTCACTACAAGAGAAAATTGCCGTCAATTCTGGATGACGGGTTAATAGCGCTTTAGTCGCATCATAACCACTTTGCGAACCGTAGTTCCCTTCCTCACACCATGATTGAGGGACACTCACTTGTGCCGCAGCCATGGTATCAAGGTAACCTTGCTTACGCTGCAAGCTGTTTTCACGCCAAGTAGGCCCGGTGATACAACCAATTAAGCGGTGATTTTGCTGTAACAAGTGCTGTACCGCCATTGAACTTGCTTTATGGTGATTGAAACGAATACAACGCTCTTCTAATGACGGAATAACGCGGTCTAGCAAGACAAAAGGAGGGTGCTGTTGTGCAAGTTGGCAGATATCTTCATCAGTCAAATGACGACTATGCAATATATAACCATCGCAACGTAACGCATGAAAACGCTCAACCGCGTCTCTTTCCCCCTCTTTAGAGTGGTGCCCTTGAGCTGTGATTAAAAATTTAGCATGTGTATCAAGTTCATTTTGAACTTGTTCCATCATGGCGCCAAAAAACCCCCCAGTATAGTAGGTCACCAATAGACCCATCATGTTACTCGACGAAGTCGCGAGCGAACGTGCAATGGCACTTGGGCGATAGTTCAATTCCGCCATCGCTTGCTCTACTTTCTGCCTGGTTTCCTCTCTGAATTTACCTTCACCGTTAATGATCCTAGAAACCGTCGAACGGTTTACTCCTGCTAAGGCAGCAACATCTTTAATTCGTGCCATATGACCTTCAATAGTTAATACGATTAGAAAGAAAAAAGCTGTCAGTAACGAAAAATTAGGGGGAACTGAAACTGACAGCAGTTATGATACACAGAGATGTAAAAGCGGCTAAGTGAGTACAGAATAATCCGTGACTTGGATATCACGCTCTTGTAAGAAAGCGATGAATTCTGGTGAGGAAAGGGTTGCTAATTCTTGCTCTCGCTGGGCAAGATAGCTGCTCATCGAGCGCAGTTGCGTATCAACGACTGCGGGATGACACATTACTTCCAACACATCACAGTTATTCTCATGCTCTAACATCAGTTGCTTAGCACTCGCAACTGAGGTGTGTTGATCGTAGAACTGCTCAGTAAAATGATAACGACAACCAAACTCCTCTTGCCCAGCAAGACCCACTCCACGCAGTGGTACTCGGTATTTTTTTGCCACTTCGTACACCGCTGGGGCGATCTGAGGATGCGTATGGGCATGATGATGGCCATCAATATGGCTCAATGTTAAGCCTAAGCTTAAAAAATGCTCCACTTGGGCCACCACTTCTTCATACACCTCGACCGGGTCAAAATCCTGCTTGCTCCAAAAGCCAGGAATAGCAGGAAAAAGACCGTGTTCACCCACAAGTGATTGATGACCGGTCAGTGGCTTACCAGCTGTAAAGCGTAGATGAAGCCCAACTTTCAATTCCGGCACTTGCGCAGCAAGTGCGACAGCGTGGGATTCGCCGGGCATATCGACCATCAATGTCGTCGAACGAACAACACCATGACGGAAGGCTTGTACAATACCGTTATTGACACCGGTAGTAAGACCAAAATCGTCGGCATTAAAAATGACTTTCATCTTTTCCTCAGCTTATTGCTTTGCAGCAAGCACACTCGCTAGAGTGTGGTTAGTTTAAATTGTGGTAAATACTCCGCATTTTCACGAAGAATATCATTGAGGATCGCTTTGGCGCGCTTGATGTCAGGCACAAGAGGATTATTCGCCAGTGCCATCAATGCTTTGTCATAGTCGCCAAACACAGCCGCTTCAATCGCCAACTGCTCGTAGGCTTTTACTTGATGCAAAAGACCTTTGATGTTTGCTGGTAGCTCGCCGACAGCAATCGGTTTGGCACCCCAATTACCGATAACAGCACTACATTCAATCACAGCATCGTCAGGAAGCGTATTGATGGCACCATTATTTGGTACGTTCACCACATGAATGCCATTGCGGTTATTGTAAATACCATCAACCAAGTTAAGTGAAGCATCTGAATAATAGGCTCCGCCCCTTTCTTCTAACTCCTTCGGTTTTATATCCAAATTGACGTCTTGATAGAGTTTGAATAGTGATGCTTCGGTTTTCATCACCTGCTCAGCTCGTGTTCCTTGCTCGCCAGCACTTTCTTTCTCTTCCTGTAGCATCGCATCCGTTTGATAGAAATAACGATGATATGGACATGGGATCGCCCCCAACGCTCTAAGAAAGTCAGGATCCCATGGTTCTTCAAAAATATTCTTCATGCTGAAGTTTGCGCCATCACCGACTTTTTCAATCACGGTTTCAGTAATGTCTTCGCCATTCAGCCATGCCTTGAGCACCCACACTAAGTGGTTTAAGCCAGCAAATTCCAATTGCAGCTCTTCTGGCTGACAACCCATCATCTCTGCCACCATCATGCGCATCGAAACGGGAACGTTACACAGACCAATGCTCTTGACCTTGGTGTGTTTATTGACAGCTTCAGAAACGAGACCTGCTGGGTTGGTAAAATTCAGCATCCACGCTTGGGGCGCAAGCTCCTCAATATCACGACAGATATCAAGGATTACGGGGATGGTACGTAAAGCCTTAGCAAAACCACCTGGCCCCGTCGTTTCTTGACCAATCACATCATATTTGAGTGGGATGCGCTCATCACTTGCCCGAGCCTTTAAGCCACCCACACGAAATTGCGTCATGACAAAATCGGCACCTTTGATCGCATCACGACGATCAGTACTTGCACTAATCTTGATATCGGCCCCCACTTTAGCCACCATTCTTGTGGCTAACGCATGGATGATGTCGAGTTTTTCTCTACCTTGATCAATATCCACTAAGTGAATTTCACTCACCGGTAAAAATTCTCGGCGTTTTAACACACCTTCAATAAGCTCAGGCGTGTAGCTACTGCCACCACCAATGATGGCAAGCTTCAAAGCACCTCTAGGCATATTTATTCTCCATTAAGCGGCTAACTGCTGATGTAAAGCGACCATTTCTGTCGCCATTTCATGAGCAAGAATGGTTGTCATGAGGTGATCTTGGGCATGCACCATAACCAACGTCATTGGCACTTTACCTTCTCCCTGATCCGCTTCGATAAGCTGAGTTTGAGTGAGGTGAGCCTTATTAAGACACTCTTTACCTTGTGCCAACTTCTCTTGTGCTTGGTCAAAATCATTATTGCGGGCTAATCTCAACGCTTCATAACATAGACTGCGCGCTTCACCTGCATTACAAATGATTTCCATCACAACCATTTCCTGGTCCATAAATCCTCCCGATAAAACGTATTTAATACTTACAAAAATTTAAATTAAGCGATCACACCTTGACCGTTACCTTGTTGCTCTGCTTTCTTTTCCGCGACAGGTAGTTCTTCTGCCAACACTTGCTTCTCAAACATTTTGAAGAATGGTAGGTATAAGAAGAGATCAAGAATCATCAAGCCAATGACCAGCAGTACTGGTGTAAATGTCCAACCACTACCCCAAGAAGCACCAATGATGGCAGGCGTTGTCCACGGTGTTGTCGCCACCCCCATTCCGACAAATCCAGAGTGAACCGCGAAATAAGCAATCGTCGCGTTAACCACTGGAACCAGTAAAAAGGGCAGGAACAAAGTAGGATTCAACACAAGCGGTGTACCGAAGATCACCGGCTCATTAATTTGGAAGAAACCAGGTACCACACTCATACGGCCAATACTCTTGAGGTGCGCTGAACGGCTAAAGGCCATCAGCAGTACCAGCGCAAAGGTTGCACCTGAGCCGCCAAGGAATATATAGAAGTCCCAAAACGGTTGAGTAAAGATATTTGGAATTGGCTCACCAGCAATAAAGGCTTCGGTGTTCGCGCCAATATTGGTAAGAAAAATAGGAGACAGTAGACCAACAACAATCGCCGCGCCGTGAATACCGGCAAACCATAATAATTGGCATAACAGCAATGCACCGATGATGGCTGGCAATGAGTTTGATGCGCTCACTAGTGGTTTAAACGCTTCAAGAATTAGATCCGGAATTAACATATCAAACTGGGCTTGAACAAAGATGCTCAATGGATAAAGGGTCACAAATACCGCTAATACCGGGATCATCACTTCAAATGAGCGAGCAATTGCCGGTGGTACTTGTTCTGGCATACGAATCGTAACGTTGTGCTTTTTCAAAAAACGGTATAGCTCTACCGAGAAAAATGCTGATAGAACGCCAGTAAATACACCCGTCCCTCCCATATGTTGAGTAGGTAGACCACCATCTGACAATGGTGAAGCCACCAAGAGGTAAGACATCAAGGCAAGCGCGGCACTGGTAATGCCATCCATTTTATGGGCTTTCGCCAGACTATACGCTACACCCAATGTAATGAAGATCGTCATAATCCCCATCGACATATTGAACGGCATCATAATGGTATCAAAGTGTGCCGTAGCGAAATCCAACCATGCGCGACCAAATGCATTTTTGGTATCAGGGTCAAATGGAGGGAAGGCAAAAATTAAAATAAAACTACCGACAATAATAAACGGTATTGAGACAATAAAACCGTCTCTCATTGCTCTTACATGTGGTTGATTGCCCACTTTAACCGCGAGTGGTGCGATATATTTTTCGACAAAACCAAGTATCGAATCATAAAGATTCATAGTGTCCATCCTTATTTTTGGCGTAAAAAGCCCCACACCCTATATTTCAATAAGGTGTAATCACTTTTTATTTATATTTGTTTTTAACTTATATTGAGAATTAGTTAATTAAGCTCAGTGCTTGTGTGAGCACCTCATCGCCTTTCATCATTCCATAATCTTGCATTGAGATAGCGGCGATATTTTTACCGTGCTCATCAGCGGTTTTCTTCAAGTCTTCAAGTTGAAAACGCACTTGAGGACCAAGTAAGCAAACATCGTATTCTTTAATCGCTTCAGAGAACGCATTGACAGCGAGCGCTTCGATTTGGCACTCGATACCACGAGCTTGCGCCGCTTGTTCCATTTTCTTTACTAGCATGCTGGTCGACATACCAGCGCTACAACAAAGTAAAATCTTCTTCATCATCCAGCTCCTTTATTTGATTTAGAATCAACCCATCAAAACTGTAGCAAAAATGAACAGATCAAAAAAGCGCAACCGGTTGCATTAAGCGTGAACAAAATCCCATTTTATAACATTTTAGATATATTCAATTACATAAGGAGAGCCAGATAATGGTTACGAATCTTTATTTTTGAATAGAAGTCCTGCAATAAAAACGCTCTTTCATACAATTTATGCTATAAAAAAAGCCTCTTATTAAAGAGGCTTTTTAGCACGCTAAAGATTCGCTTATTTACACTTTAAAATAGGCAACCTCTTGTTTTAGATGGCTTGATAAATCATCCAATTTTTGTCCCGCCACTTCATTATTTTTCATTAGATCCATCGATTCTCGCGACATGTTCGATATCTTTTCCATTGCATCGACCACTTCACTCACGACCACAACTTGATGATTCGTCGCAATGACAATATCTCGGACTCGGCTCAACGTATCCTGCGCTTGCTGCTCAATACCCACCAATAAATTACTTGCATCTAAAGTATTTGATTTACACTCTTCAACCTGTGGTTGTGTATCTTCCATAGCTGATACACTAACGACCGTTTGTACCTGAACCTCTTTGAGCAATGTTTCTATTTGTGTTGTGGCAACACTTGTTCTTTGAGCTAAATTTCGCACCTCATCAGCAACCACAGCAAAACCGCGTCCTGATTCTCCAGCGCGAGCAGCCTCAATAGCGGCATTCAATGCTAATAAATTAGTTTGATCAGAAATCTCACTAATCATATTCACAATCCCACCAATATCTCGAGTTTTAGCTTCCAGTTGCTTCACTTGAGTAACAGTGCTGTTCACCGCTGCCGTCACTTTCTCCATTTGCCCAGCTACAGAAACTATTAACTCTCGGCCTTGAATAGCATGCTCTGACGTTGCGACCGAGTTTTGCTCCGAGAGATCAACAATCTGAGCAATATCTTCAATGCTAGTTCGCATATCAGCAAGTTTATACGTCATTTCCTCGGTTAATCTCGCTTGCTGCTGAGCGGTATCTAATACCTGACTAGAGCCTGATGATACCTCTTTGACTTGCTCAGCCAATTGATTAGAGGCGCTACGAATATTACCGACAATATTAATCAGCTTTACTGACATCGCTGAAAGTGAATCAAGAATGCTACTCGCATAAGGGTTTATATGGCTTTGGGTTAAATCGCCACTAGCCATAACTTGAATTGCTTGTTGAGCATCATGCGGCTCACCACCTAATGAGCGACGGAAGCTTTTCTCTATTGCAACGCCAACAATAACTGATATCACCAAAGCGATAGCACTCAGTACCAACATTAAGTTTTGAAAACCGCCAGCCATAGCTCGCGCCTCTGGCGTCAACTGTTGGTTAAGCTTTTCTTGGTAATCAATAAATTGGTTAATGCTGTTAAGCCATGAAATAAAAGCCGGACGAGCTTGTTCCAAGACAACCTCGGTTACCTCTCGCCCTTGTTTCTTCTCGGTCAGAATGCGCTCAATTAGGGGCAAAGTTGTTAGCTTAATTGCCTCTATATTATCGAGAATTTCCCGCTCTTCTTTAGAGAATAGAACATGCTCATCGAGCATCTTTTGCATGTTCTGCTCGGACTGATTATAAAACTGTTCAAGCAGTCGAATTTCACGTTCAAATCTATCAATTTCATCGGTATTTCTAGCGATAGCAATATCGCGAATCGCAATTGCTCGATCGTGCACACTGCCTCGATAATTAATAGCAAATCGTTGCTTAACCGAGTTTATGTCAGTGACTTCCGCCAAGGTTGAATCAATAAAATTCACCTTTTGGATACCTAAAATAGTTAGCAGCATCATCAATGAAACTAATGTTCCAAAACCTATGGCTAACCGCGTCTTTACTTTCAACTTTGATAAATAATTCATGCTTTCTTCCTACTAGCAAGCTATCGGTAATCTTGTTACCGTCAATCATGTTCTATCTATTATAAATTTAGTGGTTATAAGGGCTGTAAATCAGCACTTTGATAGAACACTCACAGAGCAAGTTATTACATATCCATTTCATTGTCATTGCTTTAGATGGAGATTTGAACACAAAAAATAGCTATCTATAACATTTTGAAAAACGATTAACTCGACAATCACCTCTGCATAGTCACTAATAGGCATCAAATAAGAGATAAAAGTACCAATATTCCTATAAGATTTGCAGGCAAAGTTAACGTATGAAGAATATCACGTTCAATTCTTCCTATTTATCGATATCCGTATATCGCCTTTTCTTCACAACAAATTACCTAATTGTAATTAAACGTGAGCAACGACGAATAGTGCATCGCAAGCTTCAACATTACTATTCACTGCCGTTGACCAATATTATGCATTCATCATTTAATTGTTTTACTGATTCTGCAAAGCGTTACTTCAGAAAGCTATCTTCTTAAAAACGCAACGATTCTGTCATGTTAGCTTCATCAAATCAGTCGACTATTCGTTCATCTTTTTCAAATGGAAATGACTATGAAAAAACACCTTTTACTTGCCGCAATGCTTATGAGCTCTGCATCTGCGATGGCAACGACCGACTTTGCCCAGATTGATACTTACACCATTAAAGCCAATCATGACTATCTATCGGGGATCCCGAGCACCAACAGTAATGGCACCGTGAATGCCATCATTGAAATTCCAACTGGTGACAATGAAAAGTGGGAAGTTAGCAAGCGCGACGGCTCTATCATTAACTGGGAATTTAAAAACGGTCAGCCGCGTGTTGTTCACTACCTAGGCTATCCTGGTAACTACGGCACGATTCCAAGCACTGCCCTACCTAAATCGCTCGGGGGGGATGGTGACCCATTGGATATCTTAGTGCTCGGTTCTGCAATGGAGAGAGGCAGTGTTGCACCGGTTCGCGTGATTGGTGGCCTAAAAATGCTAGATGGGGGCGAGCAGGACGACAAACTGATTGCGGTTCCTGTGGTTGAGCAATCACCTTTTAAAGATGTTGAAACGATCGAAGCACTGCAAGAGCAATATCCAGGCGTCGTTGATATCGTCAAGATATGGTTTGATAACTACAAAGGGCCAGATGGCGAAATAGAAGTGCAAGGAGTCATGTCGAGTAAAGAGGCAACTAAAGTACTTAATCAGGCCATTAGTCACTATAAGCCATAGTTCTTTGTCGTAGCTCTTAGTCGTATTGACGTCAAAAGCTCACCATAACAGGTGAGCTTTTATTTTTTAAGTGCTTTAGTCAGTGTCACTTCACTAGAATTTGATTAACTTGTGCGGAGGCTCAAATCGATGCGTTCTCGAGAGAGTGCGCAATAACCTAACTCAAATGAAAGCTTGTTAATAAATCTCTTTAAAGCAAAGGTCATTATGAGTTAAGCGCTGTTTATCTAACTCTCAAAAATCAATTATTGATCAAACGAAACTCAGTTAAGGTTAAGATTGCGTTCTCCAGAACACCTAAACCTAAAATACTGTATCCATAAAAGTTCGGTACGATTGATTCACGAAACTCTTCAATCTCTGTAATCGGAGCCTTACCCATTACTAGTCGATCCGATATATTTTTCAGCATATTGCGAGTTTCGCGATCAAGCGGATCTAGGGTTTCACTGAAGCCAGAAACCGACTGATACAAGCGACTAAACTCCCCGCCAGTGTTTGACTCTATGTAATAAGAGACTGACGGCGAATAGTTTGCTAGGACATCGTTAGTTCCTAATTGGTTAAATGACACTTCAAGCAAAGCGTTACCACCAGGGTGCTCGCTGGTATTTGGCTTAAAACCTGGTTTAGGAAAGACTAGAAACGCCACTATAGCGTGATCTTGCGTTACCGCAGATAAAATAAAACGTTTATCATCGTAGTATTCAATCGAGCGACCATTGACGTCCTCTTTAATATAAACCGGAGCGCCAAAGTGCTCATCTAATACCGCTTTAGATGCACGAATATAGATATGATCTAACTTATTGTGAGACGGGATATCAGTAAATTGTGACAGGGTAAAGTTGGACATCTTCTCCACAGCATCCCATGAGTCATTGATACCACCTAATGCGATAACAACAATTGAAACAAAAGTAATCGTTTTCGCCCATTTCTCGCGAACTTTCTCTCTAATATTATGTTGTGAGTTAGAGATATTTTGAGGAACTTCAGTGTTAGCCATCTGGTTACTACCTTTAAATCTTTTACGTCCCATACCATTTGAATTTTCTATATGCTGTAAACGTTTATAGCATCGCAAAATAGTCAGTAACGGTCCAAAAACAAACCTAGCTTCTTTGGCTGACTATCTGCAAAAAACAAATCCACTTATTGGGTTATTAGCACTCCAAAATGCATCAATATGATGCCAAACTTGCCGTCACTCTAGATAAGTAGGTTCTAGTTTCAACGTATGGTAAACGCTCCAAAAGCTGATGATAGACTTCTTCAGGCGTCATCGTATTGATGATGTCCATTGCATTATTGAGATTGATAGCTCCATCAGGGTTAAACGCTCGACCAACATTGCCAGCTCCCGTGTTGTAAGCGGCAATCATGCAATAGGTTCTACTCTGTTTATCCTTAATCTTACTGAGATAATTCTCTTGTAAAATACGTAAGTAAGCGGCTCCGGTCTCGACATTAATTTCCGGAATAAATAGTTCATCCTCAGTCATAGGTGCATCGATTTTTCTAAACTTACGATTAACATCATGACCAGCACTTGTAGGGACAATTTGCATCAACCCGTAAGCAGGAGCACCAGACACAACCCTTGGACGAAATGAAGACTCATTATGCATAATTGCCATAATTAAAGCGGTTTCAACGCCCCACTTTTTGCCTTCTTTGACTGCTAAAGGACGGTACTTAGCCGCCGCCTCACTTAGACTATCATTAGGGAGTTTGACGGTATAAGTTACGACCTTTTTTTCAGCCTTTGTTGGTAAAACTTTTTCCACGACCGGTTCAGAGATAGGCTTCACATTAACGTCTGATTTC
Source organism: Vibrio sp. N418 (assembly GCF_000222565.1). Classification (NCBI taxonomy): domain Bacteria; kingdom Pseudomonadati; phylum Pseudomonadota; class Gammaproteobacteria; order Vibrionales; family Vibrionaceae; genus Vibrio; species Vibrio sp. N418. The sequence goes on along the minus strand of NZ_AFWD01000101.1, from coordinate 16,265 downwards.
ACCGACTCAACGGCAGACTCTGGCTTAACGCTTTGGGCTTGAGCTACAGTTTCAACATTAATCCCAAGTTGTTCACGCTTTGCAGTAAACTGAGCACTAATAGCCACAACACGCTGAGTGGCGGACTGGATCAATGCTAATTTTTTATCTTGAGTACGTTGATAAATATAATCCGCTGGTGCGCCTGTATTCGCGGCAATCAAGCGATCGGCTTGAACATCCAACTGACGCATCTGTGTTTGCACTTGATCAAATACAAACTGTTTTTCTTTTTGCTCTTGCTTTAACGAATAATCAACTAACGCTTCCTGCTTTATCGCATGCTTGAGCGAAATAGTCTGCCCATCAATTTCAAATTGCTGAGCTGATTTTAGTCCGCTATCTTTTTGATCTACATCGACAAGCACTGAGACAATCGCCGTATTACTTTGATAATCGATGATCTTTTTAACATCACCATTGTACTCCACCGTTTTGGTGGCACTAGACACTTCACCGCTGCCCCACTTATCAATGAGGACAGCACGTTGCTTATCTTGGTTTGCCGTATAGTCATCTCGCCATGCTTCATATTGCGAAAAGTATTGATCTAGCCATTGATGAAATTCGGCGATTTTCTGTTTTTGCGGTGTATTCATTTTGTTGATTGCGTTTCTCAAATCATCAAAGGGCTCTTCAGCATTCGATAAAGGCGAAAATACTAGCGCTACCGCAGCAGCCATTAATGAAATATTTTTTCTGACCATGACTAACCTCTAACCCGATAAAAAACGAGGTTATCTAATGACAACCTCGTAATAATTAACCTAAAAATATAGGAGTTAACGTGTCTATTGCTGCTTCATACTCTCTAAAGCTTGCTGGAGTTCTTTGGCTGCTTGTTCGCTATTGAACGTATCCCAAAGCTTAGAGTCATTATTTAACTCATCAACTGCCTTAGAGATATTGGCGTTATAGGTCGCCTGATCCATGCCGATCAATAGGTAAAGCCCTCCTTTCGGACTTACCATACTCATTTGAATTCGCGCACCGCTTAAAGACTGAGAAACGACGTTTTCTGTAATATCTTCAATTTTTTCATACACTGACTCTAGTGCCGCATCCTCAACACCACTTGTTACCGAGGAGTCCATCAATTGGCTAAATTTATTACTCACTTGAGCTTTTAACTGAGCAGCCAAAATGACTTGAGCGTTTGCTAGCGCAACCTTCTTCATTATCCCCATACCAGCTGCACTTTTCTTCGCATAGCCAGTTGCTGAAATAGCGAGATCGGTCGGGGTAATATCACAAACCCAACCAGGTGCGTTCTCAGATGGTGAGTCAGGGAAAGTACATGCAGCAAAATCTTGGCTTTGCTCAACCGTTTGAATATTTGAACAAGCGGACAAAAGAAGCGTTAGGCTTGCGGCTACAAGAGTTTTATTAATCACAACTAATCCTCAATATTTTAGTTATTTAACGTACAAGAAACGTCGTACCAATTACATTTAGGTACAAAACGGGCGTGGTCGCCTTTTCTCACTTGCTCGCCAATTTCATCTGCAACATCAACCCAAGAGTGCTTGGCACCAACGGCATTAATTTCATTGTCAATCACATAACCTTCACCCAGTGGATACATTTCTAGCTCGCCATCATCTGACTTATAGATCTGTGAGAAAATAATTGGAGAATTAGGCTGGATATTTTTGTTCTTACCCATCGAGATTTTTAGCTGCATGCCCTCACCACATTGACGCATCTCCATAACCGTTGCCGAAGGCGCAAGTACCTTCTGCAAGGCAAGGCTTTGTTCGATAGAGCTTTGTGCTGAATCTATCGCCATACCGATGTACTTACCGTGGGTAATTGGACAATCAGAATCATTTGTTTCTGTTTTTGAGGTATCACTGCCCTCAAGCTCAATGCGTTGAATTAAACGCATTTCAGGAAGAGATACAACTTTCAACGTTGTCTTCACTTCTGTTCTGAAATCACAATGTGCAGGTGTTACTTTAGTCTCACCTTTTTTATTCTTGTAAGTATCTCGTTCGGTGAAGCTATAAAAAAGATTACTTGCAGTAACTTCTGAAATAATGGCGATATCCGCGATTGGAACGCCATTGGTATTGTAGCGTCCACTCTGCTCAGCAAGTTTGATTTCATTTTTTAATTTGCTCGCCAGTTTACGATCAATAAGATCACTGCCCGATTGAGTGACTGTCGCCTCCAGATCGTTCAAAATCACAGCTTGAAGACGCTGTTTCGCTGAATCGCTAAAAGCCATATCCACTGGTAATACAATTACTTTAATATCTTCAGAGTTCTTCGATTGCACTTCAGCGGCATCAAGGTCAACTCGAGAATTTGGATTGCACACCACTGAACTTGTCGCGCACCCAGACAATACAGACACTAATGCCGCTGCCACTAACGTTTTCTTTAACACTACATCACTCCGTAACGTTTATTATTTATAGTTATTTAAAGCCTAATGAGGACCAGATACCCATATCTTCGACCTGCTGTCCAAAGTGGCGTTCAGCCCCTTCATGAGACAACTTGAAATTAGACATAGAATTGGCGGTCGAAATTATTTCATTGCTTGCTAGCGTCTTACCTGTGCGATTTTTCAAGGTTATCTGGGTCAATTTAGTGGTGATATACGCGTCACCAACGCGATTGCGGCGATAATCAGAATCCATCACGAGTTGATGAGTAACCGCATTTGACCAGCGCTGGGTCGTTTTGATCTCTTCCGGGTTAAAGCTTTGCACTACTAGGTCTGCGCTTTTCACATCTTTAGCATCTGCTTTGATATAAATAAGTAGGCTAGATTTCACTTGAGAAACGGTGCGAGTTACCTTGTTTACAGACGAAGAAAATGAGCGTTTTTGCCCCATAGAGTCGAGAATAGCGAGACGAAGGTAATACTCAGCGAGCGTCACTGAGTAATCTTGATTGGCTAACCACCAAGTGAGCTTATCTTGATACTGGTATTCATTGATTAAGCGAATGGCATTTTGTTCTATTTGATCTAATTCATTATTGAGTTGTTGCTTGATGGCATCGCGCTTAACTCGAACTTGCGCATAGTAAGTGCGTTCGTTTTTATCCGTATTTAAGAATTCGGCTCCCGAGAGAACTAAGCGTGCAGATTCAACGATCATTCGATTTTTAATCGTTTCACGATTGAACTCTGTGTCATTATGAGTACGGTGCTCGACACTTTGCATAAAGCTTGAATTTACTTGTGTCCAAAGCTGCTCATTGACTTGAGTAAGCGCAGAATTTTTGGCCGAACTTAAGCCAAACCCTTCACCGACAGCATAAATATATTGAGGATCATGTTTCATCTCCCCTAAGTACCAATCGGGAACTGATGTGGATTGACAGCCAGAAATTGCTAACGCAAAAAGAAACAACGATATTTTGGTTTTCATAACAATCCGCTATAAGATTCAGGAAGAGTAAAAACTTAACAGACTGTTATTTAGGAAAATAATCTGCGACCATCATACAATCAACAGAGGATTATCGTAAAAAAAACGCTCAACACAACATTTGTTATGAGGTTAAATGTCAGGACAACGTTGTATTTTTGACAATTTTGCATCAGATCACGAATTTGTGATATTGACTCCATTACTGGATAACAAAAACCGCCAATTACGTTATCCAACAGTTTTCACAAAAAAAACATCCCGATAATCATAATTCTTTGTATTTAAAATAAAACCAGCCGATCGCAAATCTGAATTAAACTGGTATTTAGGGGCTGCACGCAGAGGCTTCATCGACTCTCCGTAATTCTACGACCTTGTTGCGTTGACTGTACAAAAGACAGATACAACAAAGCCCCGACTGTCATCGAGGCTTTGCTGCAAAAAATATAACGCTGGCATTAGGCTTACAAACGAATCAATTCCAATGCTCTAAAAACTAACAGCAACCGCTTAGCATTGACTTAATACTATGGAGCTGGACAAATTATGTCATGAAAAAATATCGCATAACCTTTTATTCAGAACACAGCCTGTACACCATCAAATAGCATACTTAGCCCACCAACCAAAAAGAAAATACCTTTCACTGCATTCCAAAGTCTTTTAGGTACTGATTTGTTATACAGCGCTCCAGCACAAAAAAGAGCGCCAATAAGCGAGCATAGAGTTCCCCACATAAAATCATCGACGACAGGAGTGAAAATCACCGCATCCTGTATGCCTTCTGTGATAAATTTATATCCAACCACGCCCACAAAGCTGAGAAGTCCAATAAATATAATAAATTTAATAAGTAATGTTCTGTTACTTGTCATTTTGCGCTCAACTAAAGGTAACGTTTTATTGGTTATCGATATCATTAAAATGACTGATAAGGAAAAATAACGAGAGACTTTTTATATTATATCAGATACAACAAAGCCCCGATTTTCATCGAGGCTTTGTCATTTAAATATGGTACCGGTAGGCGGACTTGAACCGCCACGCCCGAAGGCAACGGATTTTGAATCCGTCGTGTATACCAATTTCACCATACCGGCATTATCTTGGGGCATTGCCCTTTCGATGATTGGCATTATACGTAACAACGCGCGTCGTGCAAGTGTAAAAAACTGAATTGCCAACTGTTTGATGATAATTTCGCCATAAAGCACCAAGCTGTGCGCAAGCTCTCTTTTCACCAGCGTTTTGAAACATTATCCTGACGCCTTATTTACCGTTTGAGAACCCATTATGAGCAACCACCAGCCACTTCCATCGGCAGGCTTAATGCGACGCCTAGGCGCACTGTTTTACGATAGCTTGATTATTATCGCCATTGAGATGTTGGCCGCTGGCGTTGTCGTTGCCGTGTTGCAAGCCTTAATGGCGCTTAATTTGGTCAATATCGCCCCGTATGCTGATATTGGCGACTTCTTGTCGAATAACCCAATCTGGAGTCCTATTTTTACTTTCTACCTTGCGGCGGTTTGGGTGTACTTCTTTGTTTTCTTCTGGACTCGCGCAGGACAAACACTGGGTATGCGCGCTTGGAAACTGCAAGTGCGCAACTTGGATGGTGGTCGCATAACGGTCACTCAAGCATTAATCCGCCTAGCGACGTCTGGATTTGGTTTAGCCAACCTTGCCGTACCACTCGACCCACAAAAGCGTGGTTTCCATGATATTTGGGCCAAGACCCAAGTGGTCGTGCTGCCAAAAGCACAATAGTCGCTCTCTGGTGCGAGACACCAATATAAAAAAGGAAGGCCTCGGCCTTCCTTTTTATTTTAAATCAAATCTTGGCGAATAAACGCTATCGATTAATCGACGCGAAGCTCATTGAGCATTTCAGCCGGTAGAGCAAGATCGTCATTCTTGTTCACTGAAATGCCCGCGGCAATAATTGCTTGCGCAATCTGTTTCGCTTCTTCTAGTGAGTGCATCGCCGCAGTACCGCACTGGTATTCATTCAGCTCAGGGATTTTGTTCTGGCTTTCAACCGTCAACACGTCAGCCATTGCAGCAAGCCATGCCGTCGCAACTTGTTGTTCACTCGGCGTACCAATCAAGCTCATGTAAAAACCCGTACGACACCCCATTGGTGAAATATCAATAATTTCTACCGCATCACCATTAAGATGATTACGCATAAAGCCGGCGTATAGGTGCTCTAAGGTATGAATACCTTTCTCTGACAAGATGTCTTTGTTTGGCGCAGTAAAACGCAAATCAAACACAGTAATGGTGTCACCTTTTGGCGTTGTCATGGTTTTCGCAACACGCACAGCCGGTGCATGCATTCGGGTATGATCGACAGTAAAGCTATCTAGTAGTGGCATTGTCCTTCTCCTGCTGGCTAGAAAAACCAGCTTCTATTGTTTTCCAACTCTTGGCGGCACTGTTTAAGTTGCCAACCGTAATCCTTTGCTTGTTGCTCTACTCGACGAGCGACTTTTATCAATGAGGGCTTAGCTTGGTAGGTTTTACGCTTATAACCACCACGACCTTCGTGATAAGCCAGATATTGATTGTAAGGGTCCCATTTTGAAATCCCCAATTGCTTTTGGGTTTCACTGGTATACCAACCAATAAACATCAATGCATCATCGAAACTGGTGCGTGAACCGCCATGACCAGTCGCTTTTTGAAAATCTTCCCATGCAGGATCTTGTGCCTGAGCATAGCCGTAGGCACTGCTCACTCGCCCCCATGGGATAAATCCTAACAGGTAATCTTTAGGGGGGCGAGCATCATGGCGGAAACTGCTTTCTTGCTTAACAAATGCCATCGCAATATTAATTGGTGTGCCCCATTCTTCTTGCATGTCCACCGCATCATCGTACCAACTTGGGTTTTCACGGAAGATAGAACAGATATTACTTTGATTAGCTGGCGGCGGGGTGGCGCAACCAGCAAGGCTGGTCACGCCAATCAATAGCGCCAGTTTGAGAATCCTTTCTTTGTGCATCATGACAGCTTTATTTCTACTTTAGATAGGCGAAGTAGTCTTCTAGGAATTGTTCAAAGTCTTGAGTGTCTGACGCTTCTAATGCAGCTTGCGCTTCACGAGAGCGTGCGACCTCTTGTTCCATTTTCTCTTGGTTGTAATAACCGTATTGATGAGCAAGATGCTTCTCTCGGTATTGCTTACCAAAAGTACAACCGAGTCCACCAAGGCCACCTAAACGTTTGGTGTCTTCTAGCAATTGACCAGAAATCGTTAGCTCTGGGTTATCAATCCAAGTCATCAGCTTGTCGCATACTGCTTGATATTCATTACCACCGAGTGCTTTATCCATCTGCACAGCGACTTGTGTTAGCTCGGCAAATACGCGTTTCGCCCACTCTTGTAGGGTCAGTGTTTCACCTTTACAGCCGATTTGCAGTTCAAGGCCCACTTTACGACCTTCAACGATGACCTTATTCCAGTTCTCACGCCAACAGGCTTGCTCGCAGAAATCCATTGGGTCGGAATCGGTCAGAGCGGCCCAAGCAAGGAACAAATCAAGGAAGCGGATTTGGTCTTTGTCTAGGCCGATAGAACTGTATGGGTTGACGTCTAATGAACGTACTTCAATGTATTCCACACCGGCACGAGTAAGTGCTTCTGACGGCTTCTCGCCATCTTTGGCTACGCGCTTTGGTCGAATAGGAGCATAAAGTTCATTTTCGATTTGCAGTACATTGCTATTAAGCTGACGGTATTCACCATCGACTTTTACGCCAATTTCAGCAAACTCTTGTGAAGGTGTGCGAATGGCACTGTTCAATCCTTCTAGATATTGCTCAATGCTATTAAAACCGATTTTCAATACGCTTTGCGCGCTATTGGTGTAACCCAAATCGCTTAAACGCAGAGACGTCGCTTGCGGCAAAAACAGCGTTTGGCCGATATTTTCAAACGGTAGTTTGGTGTCACGTCCTTTAATAAAGGATGGGCACAATGCCGGTGACGCACCAAAGAAGAATGGAATTAACCAACCAAAGCGGTAGTAATTACGAATCAAAGCAAAATAGCCATCTGACTTGGTCGCTTGACGTGCCGCTTCATCTTGTTCGCCATACAACTGATCCCAGAACGTTTCTGGAAAAGAGAAGTTAAAATGCACACCTGAGATGATCTGCATTAAACTACCATAGCGACGTTTAAGGCCTTCGCGGTATAACGTTTTCATTTTACCGGAATTCGAATCACCGTATTGGGCGAGATTGATATCTTGCTCGTCGCCAACATAACAAGGCATTGAAAGTGGCCACATCTTCTCTTCACCCAATTTGGTTTGAGTAAAGTGATGAATGTCTTCAAGTTGTGCTACTAGAGTATCAATGTCACGTGAAACTGGGGTGATAAACTCAAGTAGCGACTCTGAAAAGTCCGTCGTAATCCATTTGTTTGCGTAAGCTGAACCCAATCCATCTGGGTGCTGAGTAGTCGAAAGTTTGCCATCTTGCTTGTAACGCAAGGTTTCTCTTTCCACGCCACGACCGAAAGTCTTAAACACTTCGGGATTACGGGACACTCGCTCTAATCGCGTAGCAAAATCTGTCAAAATGGGATCGCCTATGTTGATTGTTCTGCGTAAAAAACCAGAACTGGCTAGTTAACTTTGAAGAGCGGCAGGGTCTGCCGCTCTACGTATCCACTCTTAATGCGTCCTTTAATGGACAATTTCAAGCTCTTGGACTGGAATCTGCAATGATTCCAGTTGCGGCTTCAAGCGTGTTGCATCACCGACCACGATAATTTGGTAGTCACTTGGGTCAAACCATTTCTTCGCCAAAGCATCGAGGGTGGTTTTGTCGACCCGCTCAACAATCTCATTACGTTGCTGTAAATAATCCTCATCTAAGCTATATGAGAGAATACTTCCCAACAAGTTGGTCTTCTGTGAGGGTGTTTCATATTTTAGTGCATCTTGTTGACCGACGGCCAAGCGTAAAAATTTCATTTCTTGCTCTGTCAGGCCTGATTGACTAAAACGCATTAACTCGCTCTGCATCTCTTTAATCGATGCAGCCGTCGCGTCGGCACGCACTTGAGCCGAGAATACCACAGCCCCAACCTCACGGTTTGAAGCCAGATAGCCACTTGCACCATAAGTGTAGCCCTTGTCTTCACGTAAGTTTTGATTCAAGCGGCTATTAAAGTTACCCGCTAGATTAAAATTAGCGAGTTGGGTCAGAAAAACTTCACCCGTGGCATCAAAAGGTAGGCCCTGACGTACCATGCGTACGATACTTTGTGGTGCTCCCGGCTTATCCACTAAGTAGATTGATTGCCCTTTGAGTGGCTTCACCAATTGTGGTCTCAGCAATGGTGCAGGATCACCGTGCCAACCATCAATAAAACGCAACTGTTCGGTGATGGCCTTTTGCTTCATATCGCCAACCACGACAATCTGTGTACCTTGTGGCGTGTACTGTTTACGATAAAACTGCTTCACATCATCCAAGCTCAGCCCTTGAATTGATGAAGCGGTGCCATCGCTATCTCGCTGATAGATTGAGCCATCAAACAGCACCTGACGTGTTGCTTGGGACGCTAACCAACTAGGTTTTTGATGTTGATATACCACACCTTCAAGCATCTGTTTTTTAACCCGAGCGAAATCTTGTTCATTAAACGCAGGCTTTGAGAGTACTTCTTCAACAACCGCCAACGTTTGTGGCAGGTATTTCTCTAAGCTCGAAATGGAAATCGTACTGGTATAATTGCCCGCATTAATCGACACATGACTACCAATTTTATCCAAACGTGCTTGTAGCTCTTCCAGACTGGAATCTATCGTTCCTTCTTGCAACATCGCCGCCGTCAGATTCGCAAGGCCTTCCTTGCCTCGTGGTACGTAACGTTCACCCGCCGGGAAACGAATGTCCATCTCCACCGTTGGCGTTTCATCACTGACCGTGCCTAGCAGTTCCACACCATTATCGAAATAGACACGATACAAGGTTGGCATTTGCGCTTTCACCGGCTCAGCCACCGTTGGCATGATTGCGCGATCAAAATCATCCACTGCATGACGATAATTGAGATCGTCTTCTGTGATTTTTTGATACTCGGGTAGCTGACGCTCTGGAGTGACAAAGCTTGCCGGCGCAACAGCAAAATCAAGTTTACCTTGCGGTACGACACTCAAGGTCACTTTGTGATGACCATTGACGTATTGCTTGTAAGCCGCCATCACTGATTCAGATGTCACCAGACGAATATTAGCCAGTTGAGACTGCAAACGGTCTGGCTCACCATAGAAGGTCTCGTTGGACGCGAGCTGGCTGACCTTGCCTTTTACGCTTTGCAGCGCAAAGACAGCATCCGCTTCTGCCATGCCTCTAATTTGTTCCAAGCGCTCTTGGCTAATGCCTTGTGCCTCAAACTGTGCCAGCACCTGCATCACTTCATTGTATAGCGGTTGTAACTGGCCTTTTTTACCTGATGGCGCCATCGCATAGACATAAAAGTTACATGACAATTCAGCACAATCTTGGAATGCACCTGCATCGACCGCTTTTTGCGTTTTAACTAATTTCTGATAGAGCAGTGAGTTAGCCCCCTCCCCCAGCGCTGAAGCTAATGCGCTCAGTGCCATTTCATCTTGATGGCCGCGATATTGCGTTGGCCAGCCAATCACCACCATTGGTTGCTGAATTTTATCCTCTAAGGTGATGTATTTGTCTTGGCTTAGCTGTGCAGGTTGCTTCGGCGCATTTTCAACCGCTGGGCCTTCTGGAATAGAACCAAAATACTTGTTTACCCACTCGAGAGTCTGATCAACATCAATGTCACCACCGATGGTCAAGACGGCATTATTGGGCCCATACCAACGTAAGAAGAATGCTTTGAGATCGTTAACGTCAACACGGTCAAGATCCTCTACATAACCAATGGTTTGCCATGAATAGGGGTGGCCTTCAGCGTACATCGCCTCGCCCATTTTTTCCCACATCAAACCATAAGGACGGTTATCAAAGTTTTGTGCCCGTTCGTTTTTAACCGTATCGCGCTGAATCTCAAATTTTCGTTGCGAAACGGCATCAAGCAAAAAGCCCATGCGATCTGATTCAAGCCACAACATCTTTTCCAATTGATTGGCTGGAACGGTTTCAAAATAATTGGTTCGATCGCGGTTGGTGGTGCCATTTAAGCTGCCACCGGCTTCGGTGATCAGACGAAAATGTTCTTGATCACCAACGTGCTCGCTACCTTGAAACATCATATGTTCAAAAAAGTGCGCAAAGCCTGATTTACCAATCTCTTCACGTGCTGAGCCAACATGATAAGTCACATCAATATGAACCAGAGGATCGGAATGATCAGGGGTTAAGATCACCGTCAGTCCGTTATCCAGTTGGTATTTGCTGTATGGGATGGTTGCTTTACCAGCAACCGCATCAACCTCTTCAATTAAGGTGACACCTTGTGGCAGCGAGGAGAAAAACGGTACGGAATAATCGATATTGCTGGTGCAGCCAGCGAGAGTAGCCAGAGAAAGTGCACCAAATAAAAATTTCTTCATCGTATTTCCTTAGAAAAAACCGTAATAAAGCGCGGTAAGAAGTGTGTAACGGAATGCTTTGCCAATCAAAATAAGCCAAAACGATGGCCAAAATCGCATCCGTAACCACCCTGCCGCTAAACATAAAGGGTCACCAATGATCGGTAACCAACTAAACAGCAATGACCAGTAGCCGTATTTCTGCAGCCAATGCATGGCTTTATGACCATGCTTTTCATTCTGAGTTCTATTAGGCAACCACAGCCCTAACCAATAATTGGTTAAACCACCTAAAGTGTTGCCGACAGTCGCAACAGCAATAATCATAACGGCAGAATATTGGTTGAGGCTTAATGTCGCAATCAATCCTGCCTCAGAGCCACCGGGTAATAAGGTTGCACTAAGAAAACCACTAAAAAAGAGTACCCATAGGGCTGAATCTGAAAACCATAAAGCGAAAGATTGAAACGCGGAATTGAACGTTTCTAGCATTGCATATCCAACAAAATTTTTCCTCGTGTGTGCCCAGTTTCCATTTGTTTATGGGCCTCCACTACCTGATCCATTGGGTAGATATGATAAATTTCTGTTTTCAACAAACCGATACTCACCATATAAAGCATGGCATCTAATTGCTGAGGGTTGGGATCAACTAACATGCCCGTTGCATCGAAGCCGAGCAAGTGCGCTTTTTCACAGATCAATTCTGCACTTAAAGTCGGTAGTGTTACCACTTTTGCGCCATCTTTAAGGCACTTCAGTGCATCTAAGGCCGCCTCACCACCGACAAGATCAATCAACACATCGGCTTCTTCAACACGTTCAGAGACCGGTGAAAAACGATAATTGACTGCATGAGCCCCTAATGTGGCTAGATAGTCTAAGTTAGCTTCACTGCAAGTGGTAAACACTTCCGCTTTGGCTGCAACCGCTAACTGCACGGCAATATGCCCTACGCCGCCTGCACCAGCAAGGATCAATACTCGCTGTCCTTCTTGTACAGAGGCTTTATCCAGCGCCTGTACCGCGGTTTGCCCTGCCAGAGGTAGTGCTGCCGCCGCTTCAAGCGTTACAGATTCTGGTACTGCACTTAAAGCGTTTTCCTTCACGGTAACATATTGGCTGTAGCCACCACCTTGTAGTGGAAAACCAATAAAGCCCGCCACTTTATCCCCCACTTCTAACTGCTGTACATCCGAACCACATTGATACACTTCGCCAGAAATATCGTAACCGAGCACCCAAGGTAGATTATCTTTATTCTGCGCAGCAGCCCATCCTAGGCCCGCACGCGTTTTTACATCAATCGGATTGACCGCGGCAAAGGCGACTTTAACCACCACTTCGCCCGCTTTTGCACTCGGTATTGCAGCTTGTCGGATGCTAAGCACTTCTGGCTCGCCAAACTGTGGGATGACAACCTGTTTGTTTTCCATATCAACCAGTCCTTATTGATGTAAAAAGGGATGCCGAAGCATCCCTTGAATATATAACATTTGCTTTGCTTTAGTTAACCACTTGATCGCAATTTAACCAAGTTATTACCTAAATGATCAGCTACTTAGCGAGTAAGTTAACCAACTAGCGCCAACAAAATACCCGCCGCTACCGCCGAGCCAAGTACGCCAGCAACGTTTGGTCCCATCGCATGCATCAGCAGGAAGTTTTGTGGGTTTGCTTCCAGGCCAACTTTATTGACCACACGCGCCGCCATTGGTACCGCAGAAACCCCCGCAGCACCAATCAATGGGTTGATATCTTCTTTGGAGAACTTATTCAATAGTTTCGCCATTAAGACACCAGCGGCCGTACCGATACTAAATGCCACCGCACCTAAGCCTAAGATACCCAGCGTTTCTAAGTTCAAAAACTCTTCCGCTTGCAGCTTTGAGCCAACACCGAGACCAAGGAAAATGGTCACAATATTGATTAACTCGTTTTGTGCAGTCTTAGACAAACGATCGACCACACCAGCTTCACGCATCAAGTTACCAAGACAGAACATACCCACAAGTGGTGTCGCGGACGGTAGGAACAAAATCGTCATCATCAACACGGCAAGAGGAAACAGGATCTTTTCTGTTTTCCCTACATGACGCAGTTGAGCCATTTTGATTTTGCGCTCTTCAGGTGTCGTCAATGCCTTCATGATCGGCGGCTGAATGATCGGCACTAGAGCCATATAGCTATATGCTGCTACAGCAATTGCACCAAGCAGATCCGGCGATAACTTACTGGCGAGGAAGATTGCCGTTGGGCCATCGGCACCACCAATAATGGCAATTGATGCTGCATCTGGCATGCTGAATTCCATCCCAGGAATATAGTTAAGTAGAATCGCACCGAATAAGGTAGCAAAAATACCAAACTGAGCAGCAGCCCCTAGCCATAAGGTTTTTGGGTTAGCAATCAGCGCACCAAAGTCCGTCATTGCCCCTACCCCCATAAAGATCAGCAGCGGGAACACGCCCGAATCAATCCCCATGTAATAGATGTAGTAGAGCATGCCGCCTGGCTCAGTAAAGCCAGCATTAGGGATATTTGCCAAAATGGCACCGAAACCAATCGGCAACAAGAGTAAGGGTTCAAACCCCTTACGAATGGCTAAATACAGCAGAGTACAACCAACTGCGATCATACACAGTTGGCCAAACTCAAAGTTAGCAATGCCGGTTTCTGCCCAGAGAGTCAATAATCCTTCCATGGTACTCCCTTACGCTAAGCTTAGTAGCGGCGAGCCGACAACAACTGAATCACCTTCTTTAACATGAAGATCTTGTACGATGCCGCCACGTGCTGCGCGGACTTCCGTTTCCATCTTCATTGCTTCAAGAATCAGTAATACATCGCCTTCAGCAACTTCTGAACCACTTTGTACATTCACTTTAAAGATGTTACCGGCTAATGGTGCTGGTACCGCTTCTGCATCCCCAGCGGGTGCGGCTGCAGGCGCTGCTTTCGCTGATGCTGCACTTGGCGCGACCGACTGCAACTGACCTTGCGGGCCAACTTCAACATCGTACACTTGGCCATCAACTTTAACGCTGTAAGTTTCAATTCCACCTTGAACTGGTGCTGCAACAGGAGCGACAGGAGCTGGCTCATTACCTGGTGCTGGCTCGAAGGCTTCAGGGTTATGACGATTTTTAAGGAATTTGAGGCCCACTTGTGGGAACAAAGCGTAAGTTAGTACATCGTCGACGGTATCTTCTGCTAGAGAAATACCCTCTTCTTTCGCTTTAACCAATAAATCATCCGTCAGCGTATGTAATTCCGCTTTGAGCAAATCAGCAGGGCGACAAGTAACAGGCTCTGCACCATCCAAAACTTTCGCTTGTAGTTCAGCGTTCACTTCCGCTGGCGCTGCGCCGTATTCACCTTTTAGGACACCCGCTGTTTCTTTGGTGATGCTCTTATAGCGCTCGCCGGTTAATACGTTGATCACTGCTTGAGTACCAACAATTTGCGATGTTGGTGTTACCAATGGGATATAACCAAGATCTTGACGGACGCGAGGGATCTCTTCGAGTACCTCATCCATACGATCGGCTGCGCCTTGCTCTTTTAGCTGAGCTTCCATATTGGTCAACATACCGCCAGGTACTTGAGCAATCAGAATGCGCGAATCAACACCCTTCATTTTGCCTTCAAATTTCGCGTATTTTTTACGTACTTCACGGAAATAAGCGGCGATAGGCTCAAGCTGCTCTAAATCTAAGTTCGTGTCACGCTCTGTGCCTTGCAGCATTGCAACCACAGTTTCTGTTGGAGTATGTCCATAAGTACAGCTCATTGAAGAGATCGCGGTATCGAGAATATCAATGCCCGCTTCCACAGCTTTAACAGCAGTTGCAGTAGAAAGCCCCGTGGTAGCATGACAATGGAGTGCTAATGGCACATCACAAGAAGCTTTAATACGTGTAATCAACTCTTCCGCTTCATAAGGACGCAGTAGACCAGACATATCTTTAATACATAGTGAGTGACAACCAAGATCTTCCAAGCGCTTAGCAAGGTCAACCCAAGTCTCAATCGTGTGAACAGGGCTCGTCGTGTAAGAGAGCGTGCCTTGAGCATGCGCACCAACGTCTACCGTCGCTTTAACGGCTTTCTGGAAGTTACGTACATCATTCATCGCATCAAAGATACGGAAGACATCCATGCCGTTGGCATGTGCGCGTTCAACAAACTTTTCAACCACATCATCAGCATAGTGGCGGTAACCTAAAAGGTTCTGACCACGCAGTAGCATTTGCATCGGGGTGTTTGGCATTGCTTTTTTCAGTTCGCGCAAACGCTCCCATGGATCTTCACCCAAGAAACGGATACACGCATCAAACGTTGCTCCACCCCAAGTTTCCAAAGACCAGTAACCAATTTTATCCAGCTCAGCGGCAATCGGTAACATATCTTCAATGCGCATACGCGTTGCAAATAACGATTGATGGGCGTCACGAAGTACCACATCGGTTAAAGCTAGTGGTTTAGACATGCTCATTAACTCCTTTTAAATCCTTTTTATGCTATTTCGCAGTCGAGGTTCGGTACTGGTGTACCGCAGCGGAAATTGCCGCTACTACCTGTGGGCTTACAGCTGAAGATGATTGAACTTTTTTATTTTGTTTTGGGGTAGAGATCGGCTCAGGTACCTCTTCCGGTATTAATCTAGACATTAACCGAACGAGATATACGAGTATTGTGAGGAAAATAAATACCACCGACATTCCCGTGATCATGAGAGTGGCAGCATCTAATAGTTGGCTTCCAATAGTGTCCATTTAGCGTCCTTTCTTTGTCATCCTGACAATAGCCTAAACAGTGTAATTTCTTGGGCGGTATCGAACCTTACTGTTTATGCAATTAAGCACTCATTGCGTGCTATCAATTGTCGAAAGATACATTCATTGATCCCGACAAGAGGTCTAGGATTATCTCGATTGGTTAAAGTTTGTCAATTTTGTTTAAAGCAGTCTTAACGATAAAGCACATTTTTAGGGAAATATTCGTCACACAAGTCACATAAAGCTGAAATATATCCGTCAAAAAGAATAAATAACTACTTATTATCTAACGTTATTCCAATTTGCGAACACTTGCTGCGATAGGCTTAAAAATTATGAAATAAATTCTTTCAAAACAATAAGTTGTATAGGAAGGGTAAACAAAATGATAATATTTTGTTAATAAAAAAGCCTCGCATTTCTGCGAGGCTTTAGAAGGTGGTGCGCCCTGGAGGATTCGAACCTCCGACCGCCTGGTTCGTAGCCAGGTACTCTATCCAGCTGAGCTAAGAGCGCAC
>NZ_AFWD01000102.1:0-23308 GCF_000222565.1 Vibrio sp. N418 | reverse complement strand
TGCGTTTTTTTATTTGCTGTGGTTTGCGATTATACCGATGCTTTAAACCACAAACTTATTCAATAACTCATCTTGCTGACGAACATGACCGATTTGCTCACTCATCGCTTGATTTGATTGAATCGCCGCATCAGAAACCTGCGTCGACAAGTCTTTAATGCGAACCGTGTTACTGTTGATCTCTTCCGCGACCAAACTTTGCTCTTCCGCCGCTGAAGCGATTTGCATATTCATATCAGTAATACTTTGAATGATATTACGGATTTCTTGTAGAGACTGATCCGCTTGCTGCGCATGCGTTACCGCAATATCTGCTGTCGTTTTACTTTCATTCATCGCATTAGAGACCGAACTCGCCCCCGCTTGCAATTGCTCAATCATACTGCGAATTTCTGTCGTAGATTGTTGAGTTCGCTGTGCCAAGGTACGCACTTCATCTGCAACTACGGCAAAACCGCGACCAGAATCCCCAGCTCGCGCCGCTTCAATTGCCGCATTGAGTGCCAGTAAGTTGGTTTGATCAGCAATGTCGTTGATCACTTTCAAAATGGTTTCAATGTTCGATGTAGCCGATTCTAGGCCCGCAACCTCTTCAACGGCTTGATCAACACGTAAAGACAATTGACTGATAGCATTAGTCGTATCACTCACCACTTGTGAACCCGTGCTAGTTGCCTGCTCGGCTTCTTTCACTGCTTCTGATGCGCCTTGGGCATTGTTTGCGACTTCCATTGCCGTTACCGACATTTCGTGCATAGCGGTTGCTAGTTGCTCAAGCTCTTCCAATTGGCTAGCAACCGCTACCGATGCTTGCTGCGCACCGACTACCGATTGCTCTGAACCCATTAGAATTTCAGCGCTGATCGCTTTAGATTGGATGATTTGCTGCTGTAAGTTCTCCGTGAAAGTATTAAAACCTTTCGCCAATTCAGCAAATTCTTCATCTGTATTGGTGTCCAGTCTTTGGGTTAAATCCCCTTCACCAGAGGCCACATCTTGAATCGCTTTATTAAGTACCACTAATGGACGCATTAAGACTTTGATCAGCAGTGATAGCACTAATACACTTAGTACTAAAGCAATGACGGTGTAAATCATCGAGCTATTGCGCATATCATCAATCGCAGAGAAAGCGACGGATTCATCAACCAAGGCACCGACATACCAACCTTCTGAGCCCACTTCAGTCAAGCGAACTAAGTAAGGCTTGCCGTCACGTTCAAATTTTTGCACGCCTTCTTTAATACTGACTTGAGGCAAGTAACTACTAAGCTTATCCCCATTTCTTTGTGCATCAGGATGTGCAATGGTGGTGCCATCTTGTGTCACGATGAATAGGTAACCTGCATTAAATAAGTTGGTTTGGTTTACCAAGTCTGCCAGTGCGGTTAATTCAACATCGTAGAACAGACTACCAATGAACTGGCCTGCGCTCTTTACTGGCGCGCCAATCGAAATGATCACTTTCTTGGTGGTTGGGTCGACATACGGGCTAGTAACGACAACTTCACCGCGGCTTTTCGCCTCGATATACCAAGGACGCGTGCGCGGTTCATAGCTCGACTCAACTTCCCAAGCATCGTCATTCTCAACCAAAGACCCGTCCGCTTCATAACCAAAGCCGACCGCAATAAAACTTTGCTTTACTACCGATGTTTCTAGAACGTCCGACACATAGTCACGGTTATTTGGGTCAAGCTGGATCATTTCTGATACCGACTTAGCCAGAGCACGTTTGTCGTTCATCTCTGCACTAACGGCAGTGCTCACTCCTTGTTCTAACTCAGTTAAGCTAGTATCAACTAAGGTTTCGACTTCATTTTTGACTAAAACTGATTGTTGCACAGACAACAACACAACCGTAACCAGTAACAATGCTGAAGATGCCGCCACTATTTTTTGGCTAAACCGCATAACTTACCTCTTATTAAAACAAATGCGTGATTGCTAGCTATATCGACAGCAGCAAGAGAGAGTTTAATGCTATTTTTACATTTTCTTACAACCAACAATGCGATGCGACATAAGACATTGATTACATAACAAAAAGCCAACCTTATTTAGGTTGGCTCTACATCTCATCGTGCTGTTATTTTGTCAGTGTTTTCCTACACCGCTTCGTGCTCTTCAGGTCCAGGTAAGGCGTTCCATACCGCTTTCACCAAGGTGCCCAACGGAATCGCAAAAAATACCCCCCAGAATCCCCATAAACCACCAAAGACCAATACCGCAACAATGATCGCGACAGGGTGAAGATTCACGGCTTCAGAAAACAGTACCGGCACTAACACATTGCCATCCAATGCTTGGATGATTCCATAAGCAATAAGCAGATAGTAAAACTCTGGTGCAAGCCCCCATTGGAACAGGCCGACAATCGCCACAGGAACTGTCACCGCCGCTGCACCGATATAAGGGATCAGTACAGAGAAACCCACCGCAACAGCCAATAAAACCGAATAACGTAAATCTAAAATAGCAAAGGTGACATAACTGACGCTGCCGACAATCAAGATTTCCATTACCTTGCCGCGAATGTAGTTTGAGATTTGTTCATTCATCTCATCCCACACTTTGGTCGCCAATTTACGGTTGCGCGGCAACATGCCACTCGCCATCGCAATCATCTCTTCTTTGTCTTTTAATAAAAAGAACACCAATAGCGGCACTAAAATAAGGTAAACCGCCAAAGTCGCTATGCTGACGAGCGAAGCCAATGAACCTTTCACCACCGTTTCGCCCACGCTAATCACTTGGTTTTTGGCATTGGTCACTAATGACTCAACAATCTGAAAGTTGGCCAGCTCTGGATATTTCACTGGCAGCTCAGCGATCACTTTTTGCAAGCCTGCATACATATTGGGAATGTCGTTAATAAGATTGCCCACTTGCTGCCAAATGGTTGGAACCAAACCAAAGATAGCAATAATCGCCAAGGCAAAAAACGACACGATCACTAACACAACCGCCAGCGTTCGTGGAATACCGAAACGAGATAAATGAGCAACCGGCCACTCAAGTAAGTAAGCCAATACTATCGCCACCAGTAATGGTGCAATTAAGTTGCCAAAGAAATAAATGGTAATAAAACCAAAGAACAGGATTGCAACTAGGCTAACGGCGTGCGGATCGGAAAAGCGTCGTTTATACCAACGACTCACCATCTCTAACATCTTACTCGGTTCCTTTCATCACGTTTAAAGAGAAATAATCATTAAGCTCAACACATTCAACTTGAAAGCCGTGCTGGCTAAGAAAGCGGAGAATATCTGACTTTGAACTGGGATCTTGTACGAGAATTGCACACTCATCACCAGAGGCCATTGCCACAACATGACGCTTGGCAAGTAATAGGGCTAAAGGGCAGCGTTGAGCGCGTAAATCCAAATTCGTCAACGTCGTTCCCCGTAAAAATAATCACTAATATTGCTGTCATTGTATACTTAACCGTATGAAATTGCTCGCCGAGACGCCCTTAGCTGACAAAATCTTGTCACTGCGCGTGATAAAGCGGAAATATCAGATAACTTTATTTGCTTTGAAACCCTCACAACAATAAAGTGTCTATAACATAGTCGATGTGATTTTTGGGCGCTTACTTGCCGTGAAGTGCCTATCATTTAAAGGGAATATTACCTGTCTAATATGTTTAAACGTACGCGTTCATTGCTCGCTTTGAGTTTGGCTGTCACACTTTCTCTACCGTCAGCGCCTGTGATGGCTAACAGCCTTAATCTGCCCGATATCGGTACCGCAGCGAGCGGCACTTTGACCATCGATCAGGAAAATCAATATGGTGATGCTTACATGCGCATGCTGCGTAATCGAGCTCCCATCATTAATGATCCTGTTCTCAATGAATATATCGACTCGCTTGGCCATCGACTCGTCGCCAATGCTGATGATGTCAAAACGCCATTCACCTTCTTTATGATTCGCGATCGCAATATTAACGCTTTTGCTTTCTTTGGCGGATATGTCGCAATCCACTCCGGCTTATTTTTACACGCGCAAAACGAAAGTGAACTTGCCTCGGTGATGGCGCACGAAATTGCGCACGTGACCCAACGCCACCTTGCTCGCAGTATGGAAGATCAAGCCCGTCGTACACCGGCAACCATTGCGGCATTGGCTGGCTCGCTGTTATTGGCCATTGCAGCACCAGAAGCTGGGATTGCCGCACTGACTGCCGCGACTGCCGGTAACATGCAGGGGCAAATTAACTATACACGTAGCAATGAAAAAGAAGCCGACCGATTTGGTATTGCCACGCTCTCTAAAGCCGGCTTTGATGTCAGTGCGATGCCAACATTTTTTGGTCGCCTTGCCGATGAATATCGATACGCAAGCACACCACCACCAATGCTACTCACGCACCCGCTGCCACAAGATCGTGTTACCGATACTCGTTTACGTGCACAGAACTACCCTCATGTCCGCGTGCCAGAATCATTTGATTACCACCTAGCCAAAGCGCGGATTGTCGCGCGTTACGCCAATATTAAACCGGAATCAGCCCTCGATTGGTTTAACCGTACCGAGAAAAAATCTTCACCGGCGATTAAAGCCACTTTTCAATATGGTCGTGCGTTAGTATTGCTAGATGAGCGTAAATTTGATCAAGCACAGCCGATCCTTGAAGCGCTGTATAAACAAGACAAAAATAACCATTTTTACCTTGATGCTTTAGCGGATCTATATATTGGACTCGATCAACCTCAAAAAGCCGTTGATATGTTGAGCAAAGCACTAGAAGCAGCACCAAGCAACCCTGTACTAATGATTAACTACGCCAATACCCTATTAGCCCAAGAGAAAACAGAGCAAGCGGTGCGTGTATTGCAACGTTATAGCCATGATAATCCGAACGATATCAATGGTTGGCACCTACTCTCTGATGCTTACACCAAACTAGGGCAAAGCGACGAAGAACTTGCAGCTCGTGCTGAAATTTTGGCCCTCAAAGCCAACTGGAATAAAGCGATTCAATATTACACTCAAGCCAGTCAACTGGCTGAACTTGGCAGCTTAAAACAAGCCAGATACGACGCCCGCATCGATCAGTTAATGATTCAGCGTGACCGTTTCATGGCATTACAATAAATCGGAGAAATTTATGTCAGTCGTCATTTACCACAACCCTCGTTGCTCAAAAAGTCGTCAAACCTTGGAATTGTTGGAGCAAAACGGCGTGCAACCGGAAGTGATTAAATACTTAGAGACGCCACTCAGTATTGAAGCGCTGAAAACCCTGTATGCGCAATTAGAGCTCAGCGAAGTACGAGCGATGATGCGCACCAAAGAAGAACTCTACAAACAGCTTAGCCTTGCAGATGCCAGCGATGAGCAACTGTTTACCGCAATGGCGGAAAATCCTAAACTGATCGAACGTCCAATTGTCGTTGCCAATGGTAAAGCCAAGCATGGTCGTCCACCAGAGCAGGTATTAGCCATCTTATGAGTTGTCGCCTGATCGTGCTTTATTACAGTCGCCATGGTGCAACACAAGCATTAGCACGACAGATCGCAAGAGGAATCGAGTCGGTTCCTCATTGCGAAGCCATCATGCGAACTGTAGAAGAAATCTCCTCACAAAAACCTACTGGCAGCGATCCAGCGATTACGCTCGAAGAGCTCAAACACTGTGATGGCTTAGCTATGGGTAGCCCCGTTTGGTTTGGTAATATGGCTGCGCCATTGAAGCACTTCTGGGATCAAAGCACATCGCTATGGATTAGCGGTGATCTGATTGATAAGCCAGCTTGTGTTTTCACCTCCTCCTCTAGTTTGCACGGAGGCCAAGAAACCACACTACAAAGTATGAAATTACCGCTGTTTCATCATGGCATGTTAGTGATGGGGATTCCCTACTCTGAGCCGCAATTGCATACTACTCAGAGTGGCGGCACGCCTTATGGAGCCAGCCATGCCGGCCATGATTCAGGGCTAACTAAAGAAGAAGTGGAATTAGCACAGCAACTTGGAAAACGGTTAGCACACACCGCATTAAAATTAATCAAGGAGTGATGATGTCTGATGCTCAAACTGAAGCACAAACCGATAATTTGCTAAAGGACATGCAACCTAGCACTAAAGCTTTTCGCCTATTGGCTTTATCTGCCAATCTCGGGTTATTGGCGTGGGTGGCAATCTGGCAGATATTTCTTTCCCCGCATCCACACATCAATAGCACCACACTGGCGATTGCTTGGTGCATCCCGTTACTACTGCCTCTGCCGGGAATTTTAGCTGGCAGGCCTTATACCCATGCGTGGGCTAATTTTGTTTTGATGCTCTACTTTCTTCACGCGCTGACGTTATTGTACCTTGATGGTGGTGAGCGCTGGCTAGCACTGGTTGAACTGATTCTGACCAGCGCGGCGTTTATCGGCAACATCCTTTACGCGCGTAGCCGAGGAAAAGAGTTAGGGTTAAAGCTAAAACGTTTGTCGGAAGTCGAAAAACAAGAAAGATCAAAATTTGAATAGCTCTGCATAAAAAAGGCTTCGCAATGCGAAGCCTTTTTTATTAAACGTTATCAACATCGGTTTCTAACGGTGTTTCCGCTTGAGGAGTGCTCTCTTCAATCGACACCGGAGCAACATATTGACCACCTTGCCACTCAAACATCAAGATCGGCTCTTGTGCTGCTGCTGGCATTTGCTCAATCACGGCGGGTAACACTTGCTCTACTGAAGGTAGTGCAACTGAAAGGTCACTTTGCGCATCTGTGCCTGGCACAACTGCCACCTCAGGTGCGACGGTCGTTGTTTCAACAATTTCTGGTTCAACAATTGCGGGTTCAACGATAGCCGGTAAAGGAATCGCTTCACGCATACGTGATACTTCTTGCTCAAATTCTTGGGGTGATGTCAGTAAGTGCGCCAAGAAGGTCACTTCTTTACCCTGAATTTTAAGAATATCTAACGATGCGACAGAGCTTAGCTGTTGCAATTTTCGCTCAAGTACAAAGAAATCGATCGCATTATCCAATGAAGTAAAACGCACTTTCACTGACTCAGATGATTCACTTGCCACCACGACACCGCTTTGCTTAGCGTAGTAGTCACTAATCTGGTTAATCATACTATCTGCAGCATCAGCACCGTTGTTGCTGCCACTCAGTGGCGCTTGACGAGTAACACCGATGCTTTGTGGGGCTTGATCATACAGTGTCCAGCGTAGGTTATCTCCCTGCGCGCGAACCACCAGTACGGCATCTGCAGGATAACGTTGGCTTGATTTACCAACCGGTTGAGCAAAGCCACCCCATAAATCTGAAATAGTAATACCGGTAACATCATCAAAATCACCGACGGGTACCGTCAGTGGCAAACCGCGACTTTGCGCTTCTTGCTTCATTTGTGCCAGCAATGTCGAATCGGAGTGTTCCCATGCAATACTACGTTCAGATTGAGTTTCTTCTACCAACCACACTAAAACGTTGGCACGTTGTGCTGGCCAAATCGGCAACTGAGCTTGGCTAAGAAGCGCATTAATATGAGGAGCACTAAACAACATCTTCATTGTTGGTTGACCAGCCTCTTGGCCTTGGCTGATTTGTGCCAAGTACTGCGCATTTTGTCGTAGTGCTTTTTGGATGATTGGATTGTTGATTGCCGCTTGGTCACCCGAAGCACGTACCACAATCTCTTTCATACCTTCAATACGGGCTTGTGAGTCTGGTTTTTCAACACTCTGATCCAGCACGACTTCAGTATGATATAAATCGACATTGGTTAATGCCATTGCGGGAAAGCCAATCAATCCCAATGCGAATAAAACTAAACGACGCATAATTTTCCTAGAATCAGTTACAGCAGCTCAAACGTCGATGATAAGCAACTTCCTAAACCGGAGCAACTAACATACTGTCAAATTGCGGTCTATTTACAGCCAAGACCCCTCTCACATTCCAATCACAGTAAAGAGAACTATGTAACTTCATTTTGAGGGTCAATACATACTATTGATAAATTAACTACTTAATTTAATGGTTAATGTATAAACATTTGATCTAGTTCAGATTGAAATCGTTTGCCATGGTGATAGAATCCTGCGAATTTTATTTTGCGTCCTCAATTCGCTTATTTTGCTGCCGAAATAGGATGAAATTTGGATTCATCGCCACCTAAAGGAATAAAAAATGAAAAATGCTATTCAAGGCGCTCAAATGCTATTTGTTGCATTTGGTGCCCTCGTTCTGGTTCCGTTGCTGACGGGATTAGATCCTAGTGTTGCTCTCTTCGGTGCTGGTATTGGTACCCTAATTTTCCAAGTTGTTACCCGTCGTTCTGTTCCTATCTTCCTCGCTTCATCTTTCGCTTTTATCGCTCCAATTTTATATGGTGTCCAAGCTTGGGGTATTCCTGCAACCATGGGTGGCTTAATGGTGGCAGGCCTAGTGTATGTCGCATTGGGTGCACTGATTAAAATTCGTGGCGTGGGCATTGTGCATAAATTGCTTCCTCCTGTTGTGGTAGGCCCTGTAATCATGGTGATTGGTCTTGGTCTGGCACCAAACGCCGTCAATATGGCACTAGGCCGTGGTGGCGATGGCGCACAAATTATCGATGCTGATATCGCTCTAATCGTATCGGCAGCTTCACTTCTCACAACGATTGCCATCAGCGTCTTTAGCCGTGGCTTCTTAAAACTGATGCCAATCTTAGGCGGTATTGTGGTGGGTTATGCGCTAAGTTTGTTCTACGGTATCGTCGACTTTACTCCAGTGCATCAAGCGGCATGGTTCGCACTTCCTGCATTTGTAATGCCTGAATTCAACATCAACGCGATTCTATTTATGATCCCTGTGGCGATTGCACCAGCCGTTGAACACGTAGGTGACATGCTGGCTATCTCCAATGTAACCGGTAAAGATTACCTGAAAAAACCAGGACTACACCGCACCATCACGGGTGACGGTCTAGCAACAATCGCCGCATCAATGGTTGGCGCGCCACCAAACACCACTTATTCAGAAGTCACTGGTGCGGTAATGCTAACTAAGTCATTCAATCCTGTGATTATGACTTGGACGGCTATCACAGCGATTACTTTATCGCTTGTCGGTAAATTGGGTGCGGTATTACAAACCATCCCAATGCCAGTCATGGGCGGCATCATGATTCTGCTGTTCGGTTCAATCGCAACCGTAGGCCTAAACACGCTGATCAAGAACAACGTTGACCTACACAAGTCACGCAACCTAGTGATCGTTGCCATCACTCTCGTTTTCGGTATCGGTGGCATGGCATTCGGCATTGGCGACTTCAGCCTACAAGGCATCAGCCTATGTGGTATCGTCGCAATCGCACTAAACCTAGTACTGCCTAAAGATCTGGGTGAAAACCACGTAGTTGATAACGCACAGATCGAGAAGTAAGAATCGAGAAATCGAAAATATAGATGCGAAAACGCTTCGCTCAAAATAGAAAAAGGGGTGACGATAATCGTCACCCCTTTTTATTGCGTAAGAATCTCTTGATTCTCAAATCTCAGCTCTTAATTCTCACTTGTTGCTTTTGACTTTTTTCTTCGCGCTTCTCGATTCTCATCGCTTACAGACACAACTCGACAAATTCTCCACGAGTCAGCATAGCAAGATCCTTGGGAGCTAATTCGATTTCTAGCCCACGGCGACCAGCACTGACAAACAGAGTATCAAGATCCAATGCGCTGTGATGAATAAATGTCGGCAAGGCTTTCTTTTGCCCCAGAGGACTAATACCACCAACCACATAACCGGTAGTCTTTTGGGCGATATCTGGGTTAGCCATTTCGGCCTTTTTCCCTTTGGCCGCTTTCGCTGCCAATTTTAAATTAAGTTTCTGATCTACCGGGATCACGGCCACAGCTAAATTTTTTGCTTCACCATTGAGACAAAAGAGTAAGGTTTTAAACACTTCTTTTGGATCGTTTCCCAGCGCTTCAACAGCTTCTAGGCCAAAACTTTCGGCGCGCGGGTCATGCTCGTATTGATGAATAGTGTGTGGCACTTTCTTCTTTTTTGCCGCATTGATTGCAGGTGTCATAATGATTCCTAACACTGATCAGGATAAACCACTGCTAAACGCATAGAGTATGCTTGGCAATAACTTATAGTGATAAGTGGCGTTTAATTATAAGTTGATGGTAGACGTTACGTTTTATGGTAACCATCGTTTTTGTCTTAAGTTGGCAATAAAAAACGACGCTCAATGAGCGCCGTTTTAGTTAAATCGATCTGTGCTAGACAGTCAATAGCCTTTCACCGCAAAGCGATTACTTGTAAACGATCTCGCCTTTAGGCGCGAATTTGTTTACATCAACAGGGCTGTTTGCTTCTAGGAATTCTTTTAGAACTTCAGCATCTACAAAGCCTGTGTTTACGTAACCTGGGTGATCAGACACTTTAGGGTAACCGTCGCCACCCGCTGCGTTGTAGCTTGGCACTGTAAAACGGTACGTTTTTTCAAGTTCTACCGCTTCGCCACCTAGCTTCACGTCTGATACTTTGCCATCAGCCACAGTCATTGATACACCGTAGAATTGTACGTATGCGCCTGAATCCACTGGCTTAGTACCAACTACGTTCAAGTAATCTAGTACTTCTTTGCCTGACATATCGATGTAAGTCACGATGTTGCCAAATGGCTGAACAGTCAGTACATCTTTGTACGTTACGTTACCAGCAGCAATAGAGTCACGTACACCACCAGAGTTCATTACCGCGAAGTCTGCTTGTGCGCGTTCCATGTGAGAAGCGGCAATCAAACGGCCTAGGTTAGTTTGCTCAAAACGTACTACATTACGGTCGCCTTCTAGCTTACCGTTGGTTTCAGCAATTTTAACGTTTAGCTTATCTTGACCTTCTTCTTGGAAAGGACGTAAGAATTCTAATAGCGCTTCATCTTTTGCAATTTCATCTTCAATGAAGACACGCTTGCTTTCACCATCAACCTTGATTTTTTTCTTCAAGTTTACTGGGATCAAATCGTAGCTCACCATGTTCAATTCACCATTACGGAACTCATAGTCCGCACGGCCAACGTATTTGCCCCATTCGTGAGCTTGAACAATGTAAGTACCATTTTGCACATCAGGCTTACACTCATCTGATGGCTGAAAGTTTTTCTTCATTACATTTGGCGCTTCCATACACACAGGCTCTTGTGAGTGACCACCCACAATCATATCTAGCGAGCCTTCGTCTAGGTAGCGAGCCAACGCCACATCACCCGGCGCATTGATACCACGGTTGCCATCTTCATAGTGGCCCATATGTGTCACAGCAAAGATAAGATCCGGTTTTTCTGTTTGCTCAAGTTCAGCAATCAGTTTTTTCGCTTCTGCTTTCGGGTCACGGAATTCAAGACCACCAATGTATTCTGGGTTACCAATTTTTTGCGTATCTTCAGTCGTTAAACCGATTACCGCAATTTTGATACCTTGCTTGTTGAACATTTGGTAAGCCTGGAACATACGTTCGCCAGTCTTTTTGTCGTAGATGTTGGCAGAAAGCATTGGGAAATTCGCCCACTCTTCCTGTTTGAAAAGGACTTCTAGTGGGTTATCAAACTCGTGGTTACCTAATGCCATCGCATCGTAACCAATTTTGTTCATACCCTTAAAGTCAGGTTCTGCATCTTGCAGATCAGACTCTGGAACACCTGTGTTGATGTCGCCGCCAGACAGTAGCAAAACGCTACCGCCGTCAGCTTGAACTTCCGCACGTAGCTGATCAATCAACGTTTTACGAGCGGCCATACCGTACTCACCATATTTGTTTTCCCAGAAACGACCATGGTTATCGTTAGTGTGAAGAACGGTTAATTTATACGTTTTGTCCGCTTCCCACTCTTGTTGAGGAGCTGTTGCACAGCCAGCTAGCGTTGCAAGGATCGCTGCACTTAGTGCTGTTTTTACAATCAGGCGTTGCTTCATTGTCATACCTTTGAACTTATTAGAACCCACTGCCAATTTGCTACTTAAGATGTGATGCTTAGTGTTTATCACTGCATGCTTTAGGATTATCAGTAGCAAAACTTGACTTAGTTTAAATTAACCATTCAAAGTGAACATCTTGATTTCATATTTATGCCATAGCGATCACTATTATTTCGTATAAAAAGTGCAACAGGCAAACAGGCTTACATGTGATTGAATAAAAGATCACAAGCAAACGATTAACTAATCGCCAATCTTAGAAAATACAAACCATGCGCCGCTTCATAGTACCAACATGATTACCCTACATTAGACTGTTCAGAGACAATATTTCCCTCTCAGAAAGGCATAAAAAAGGCTGCCAATGGCAGCCTTAATATCGAAAACGAATCGCGTTACTTGATATCGATATGAGCAAAGCTCTTAATCAAATCATCCAGATCTTTCATCTGTTTTAGGAACGGTTCAAGTTTGTCGAGTGGCAACGCAGATGGGCCATCACAACGCGCTTGATCTGGGTTTGGATGCGCTTCAATAAACAGACCCGCAATACCCGTTGCCAAGCCAGCTTTCGCTAGTTCAACCGTTTGCTCACGACGACCACCAGAAGCAGCACCAGATGGATCACGCATCTGTAGCGAGTGCGTTACGTCAAAGATAATTGGGCTGCCGTTAGATGCTTTTTTCATTACACCAAAACCAAGCATATCAACCACTAGGTTGTCGTAACCCATGCATGAACCACGCTCACAAAGAATCACATTGTTGTTACCGCATTCTGCAAATTTATCAACGATGTTACCCACTTGATTTGGGCTCATAAATTGAGGTTTCTTAACGTTGATTACCGCACCCGTTTTCGCCATGGCTTCAACCAAGTCAGTTTGACGTGCAAGGAATGCTGGTAACTGAATCACGTCAACGACGTCAGCTACAGGTTGTGCCTGTGCTTCTGTGTGAACGTCAGTGATGATTTTCACGCCGAAAGTATCTTTAAGCTCTTGGAAGATCTTCATACCTTCTTCTAGGCCAGGGCCACGGTATGAATGAACAGAGCTACGGTTTGCTTTATCAAAAGACGCTTTAAATACGTAAGGAATACCTAACTTCTCGGTCACTTTTACGTAGTGTTCACAAATCTGCATCGCAAGATCGCGAGACTCTAGAACATTCATACCAGCAAACAAAGTAAACGGTTTGTCGTTAGCAACAGGAATATCACCAACGCGAACGATTTTCTGTTCCATTTTTATCTCTCTATTTCAACGTTTTACGCCAGCATTAATTGCTGGACTTAGTGTAAGGTAACTTGAGTTTGACTCATCGCGCGAACTTGATTTTTCAACAAATCCGCCGCGGGATCATCAGGGCACTGATCAATAAAGTATTGATAATCCGTCAAGGCCATTTTATGACAGTCTAGCTGCTGATAGATAAAGCCGCGATCGCGAATTTCATAAGGATCGTCTGGCACAAAGCTCAGCGCCAAGTCAGTACAGTGCAGCGCTAACGAATATTGCTCTTCACGCAGTAATGCACTTTTGATTAACGCTAACCAGCGACCAATGACCGTGGGATGATCGGCAATCTCAAGGTGTTTAGACTCTAATTGAGCAAATGGCCCGCGGTGGCCAACTAACCATGCTCGCAACGTATGCTCCGAGACATACTCACCATTAAAAGGATTAACGTAGAGCGGCTTTTGCCCCGGCCACTGTAGAGTCAGCAAAAATTGAGTTGGGAAGGTAATGCCATCGATAGGAAAACCAAGTCTTTTGCCGATATACAACATCACGGCGCCCAAGCTGACTGGTATGCCTTTGCGACGTTCTAATACTTTATCGACAAACGCGTTAGCCGAATCGAAGTAGGCTTCAACATCGCCTTGAAAGCCCCAATCAAAGTAAAATAGACGCAAGAACGCTTCAAATCGTTGCTGCTCATTGCTTTCATGCACTAAGGCAAGCTCCGCCTCAGCGACTAAACGTTGCAGTTCTACATTGACCCAATCAACTTGTGTGTCTGGATTGATCGCGTGATTCAGTACTAAAGCACCTTCAATCAGCTCAAGAGCATCAAAGTCTTCATCAAACAAAGGTTGCATGTCGGTACTCATTTAGAACAACAATGGCGTTTTGGTGATCGCCACTTTGCCCGCCATCAATAACCAGCCTAGTGCGCCAAAGAAAGCAAATACGCGTAGCCAGTTGTTTTTCGCCAACTTCAGAGCAAAGAAACCCAGTGCGATATAGGCTAATACGCAAGTCAGTTTAGATGGTAACCATGGCGCAGCTGACCATGGAATAAACCCAACAATCAGCGCAACCCCAGAAATCAGCAGAGCTGAGTCGACGATGTGAGGGAAGACTTTAAGAAATTTCTTCTCACGCAGTGGGGAGTTTGCCATTAATAGTGCAAAACGTACCGACAACAGTGTGGCACTTAGGGCAATCGTTAATAGATGAAAATGCTTCAAACCTTCGTACATGAGATGCTCTCTATCCTTATTTTACAAAACGACCCAGTGTTACCCTATCGTTATGACCATAATCTTGATGAGTTTCGACTTGTTGATAGCCGTACTCTGCAAAAATTGCTCTTACTGCTTTACCTTGCTCGAATCCATGTTCAAACAATAACCATCCTTGATCACATAAATAGTCACGCGCAGCTTGAATAATATGACGAATATCAGCCAAACCATTATCACTCGCCACCAGTGCACTAAGCGGTTCAAAACGCACATCACCTTGAGTTAAATGCGGGTCGTTTTCTTCTATGTAAGGTGGATTAGACACAATTACAGCAAACTGCGTACCAACTTTAAGCGGCTCAAACCAGCTGCCAGCCAAAAAAGTCGCATTGTTGATCGCCAAGCGCTGACCATTGCGGGTGGCCAGTTGTTGGGCTTCGACCATAAGATCAATACCAACCACGTTACGTTGAGGCAACTCTGAAGCCAGAGCTAAAGCAATCGCACCAGTGCCCGTGCCCAAATCTAAGATATCACCGTCGGTATCCACCGCTTTATCTAAAGCAAGCTCAACAAGACGTTCTGTATCAGGACGAGGGATTAAAGTGGTTGGTGAGACTTGCAATGGTAGCGACCAAAACTCACGCTCACCGACAATGTAAGCGACGGGTTCGCCAGTTAAACGGCGTGCCAACAAGGCTTCAAATGGGGCAAGCTCTTGCTGACTCAACTCTTTTTCAGGCCAAGTCATCAAGAATGAGCGCGGTTTCTCCAGCGCATGGCAGAGCAATACCGCGGCATCAAGAGACGGCGATTCGCTGCCGCTCTCTTGAAGTTGCTGTACGGCGCTTTTTAGTGTGTTTTCAACACTGTTTGGTGCCGTCATTGAATTAGTGGTTCTCAGCAAGAGCGGCAAGCTGATCCGCTTGGTGCTCTTGGATTACAGGGTCGATCAAGCTTGCGAGATCGCCTTCCATCACTTCGTTTAGACGGTAGATGGTCAAGTTGATACGGTGATCAGAAACACGACCTTGTGGGTAGTTGTAAGTACGAATACGGTCACTACGATCACCAGAACCAAGTAGGTTACGACGTGTATCTGACACTTCTGCCGCGCGACGTGCTTGTTCAGCTTGTACGATACGAGCAGCAAGAACCTGCATCGCTTTCGCTTTGTTCTTGTGCTGTGAACGCTCGTCCTGACACTCAACCACAGTACCTGTTGGTAAGTGGGTAATACGGATTGCTGAATCCGTGGTGTTGACGTGCTGACCTCCTGCGCCTGAGGCACGGAAAGTATCAATTTTCAGGTCAGCTGCTTTGATTTCTGGTAAATCCGCTTCTGGGATTTCAGCCATTACTGCAACCGTACACGCTGACGTATGCACACGACCTTGAGATTCAGTTTCAGGAACACGTTGTACACGGTGACCGCCTGATTCAAATTTCAGTACGCCGTAAGCACCATCACCGCTTACTTTTGCGATCATCTCTTTGTAACCGCCCTGCTCTGATTCGTTGCTGCTCATCACTTCAACGCGCCAGCCTTTTTTCTCAGCGAACTTCGAGTACATACGGAAAAGGTTACCAGCAAAGATACCCGCTTCATCACCACCTGCGCCCGCACGAATTTCTAGGAAACAGTTACGATCGTCGTTTGGATCTTTTGGTAGCAGCAAAATTTGCAGCTCATCATTTAAACGCTCAATGCTTTCTTTTGCGTCTTTGATTTCTTCCTGAGCCATTTCACGCATTTCTGCGTCATCTTCTTTCGCCATCTCTTCTGCCGCTTCAAGATCTTCTTGAGCTTGCTGATAAGCTTGGAAGCACTTCGTCACTTCTTCAAGTTGCGAATACTCTTTAGACAATGCACGGAATTTGTTCTGATCACCGATCACACCAGGATCGCCTAGCAGGTGTTGTACTTCTTCGTAACGTTCTACTAGCGTTTCTAGCTTAGTCAGAATTGAGGCTTTCATATTTTATTAACTCGGGGTTCTAGTTATAGCGGGTCATCAAGACCCAAACTTTGTCTAATAATGGCAAGCCGTGCTGGCTCACCTTGCTCTGCAGCGCTTTGTAGTGCGCGAGTCGGTGTATGAATCAAGCGGTTGGTTAACTTATTGCTAAGCTCAATCAACACGCTTTCCGGATCGCCACCGGCCTGCAGGGCATGAATACTACGCGCCAATAACTCTTGACGAATGTCATTAGCACTAGTGCGATAATCTCGAATGCTGTCAACGCCTTGCAAAGAACGTAACCAAGTCATAAACGCGGCACTCTCTTCACTGACGATCGCTTCCGCTTGAATGGCTTCAACTTTACGTTGTTCCATGTTGCTATCGACAATCGATTGCAAGTCATCAACAGTATATAAATAGGCATCATCGAGTTCGCCCACTTGGGACTCGATATCACGCGGCACCGCAATATCAACAAACAACATTGGTTGATTACGACGCGCTTTCAAGGCGCTTTCCACCATCCCTTTACCAATAATCGGCAATGGGCTTGCGGTCGAACTAATAACAATATCTGCGCGCGCAAGATGCTCAGGAATCTCAGGTAAACTGATCACTTCCGCGCCAAACTCTTCCGCTAGGGTCAATGCGCGTTCACGGGTACGGTTCGCAACAATAATTTTGGTGCAACCATTGCCAGCTAGATGCTTCGCTACTAACTCAATCGTTTCACCAGCGCCGACCAAAAGAACGGTCGATTGCTGTAACGATTCAAAAATATGCTTAGCAAGCGTACACGCCGCATACGCAACTGAAACCGCGCTGCCGCCAATATCTGTCTCGGTACGCACGCGTTTTGCCACTGAAAAGGTTTTTTGGAACCATTTTTCCATCGCCGCATTAACCGCTTTATGTTCACGCGAGTCAGAAAAGGCTTGTTTGACTTGACCTAAAATCTGCGGTTCCCCCAGCACGAGAGAGTCTAATCCGCACGCAACACGCATCAAATGACGAATCGCGGCCTGCTCTTCATGAATATAAAGGCTGGGTTTTAGCTCTTCAGGAATCACTTGGTGGAACTGTGAAATCCAGTCAATCACCTTGTTTCTCGCCGAAGGTTTTACATCACAGTAAACCTCAGTACGGTTACAAGTTGATACAATAACGCTACCGTTAACAAGCTGATTTTCAGTCAGTTGCTGTAGTGCTTGCGGTAACTTTTCCGGCCCGAAAGCGACTTTTTCGCGCAGTTCTACAGAAGCCGTATTATGATTTATACCGATAGCAAGCAAAGACATGTACTGTGGGTTCTCTGAATCAAGTTATGATCGAACAAGGACGGAATTTTACTTGATGCCCCCCTTGAATAAAAGGGGATCGCGAATTTGTTTTTCCAGCTTGCTACCTAAAACCTCTCTTTGAGCCAAAAAAAACCGGATTACAGCCTGTTTAAAACAGCCAATTTATTGATCACTGCTGCATTGTCTTTTTTCATTTTGCGCGAACGCAAAGGAAGCAAGAGTTCATCATAAGAACAATGCTATAGTAATCATCCTTATATCGCTCATTTAGGATAAATGTACTGATGTTTCACCGATTATCTTCGCGATTACTCGCTGTCATCGCGCTGCTAGCGACTCTTGCTGGCTGTAGTTCCATTAAAGATAGCCACACCAGTGTCGAGTGGCAGGCTCATCAACAAAGACTTGAATTAGTCAGTGATTACCAAGCGGTGGGTAAGCTTGGTTATATTTCACCAGAACAAAGAGAGTCGTTAAATTTTCAATGGCAACACAATAGCAAGAGCAATCAATTACGTTTGAGCACTTTCCTTGGTCAAACAGTATTGAATATGCAAAGCCATCCAGGCTATGCCACTGTCGAAACCTATGACGACCAAAATTTAACCGATGTCAGCGCCGATCGTTTGATCACACGTCTGACTGGATTGACCATTCCAGTCGAACAACTCAATGATTGGCTATTAGGTAAACCCACCAATGCCGATCATTACACGGTTAATGACACGCAAACTCTGGCGTCTTTAACTAAAACAATCCAAGGGCAAACATGGCAGCTCGAATATGTCAGCTATCAAGATGTTTCATTTTTAGGCTCAACGCTGCCTGTTCCGCATAAACTTAAACTCAAGCAAAACGACATCACGATTAATTTAGTGATTTCTAAGTGGACATTGAAGTAATGATTAGTGACACCACGCACTGGCCTTCACCAGCAAAATTAAATCTGTTTCTCTACATCACGGGTCGTCGTGCCAACGGTTACCATGAACTGCAAACCTTGTTTCAGTTTCTCGACCACGGTGACGAACTTACGATTACCGCCAATAAAAGTGGCGAAATCACTCTGTCACCAGACATTCCAGGTGTTGCACTGCACGACAATTTAATTTGGCGCGCTGCAACCGCTTTGCAGCAATTTACCGGCTGCCAATATGGTGCTGACATTCAGTTACAAAAAATACTACCGATGGGGGGCGGCATTGGCGGTGGTTCATCCAACGCGGCTACCGTATTGGTTGCGCTTAATCACCTCTGGCAAACCAGCTGCACTGACGACCAACTGGCAGAGATCGGCCTAAAACTTGGTGCTGATGTGCCGGTATTTGTTCGCGGGCACGCGGCCTTTGCTGAAGGTGTTGGTGAAGAAATTATTGCTGTCGAACCCGAAGAGAAATACTACTTAGTGGTTAGACCCGATGTGAGTATCGCCACCGTGGATATTTTCACCCACCCCGATCTGACGCGAGACACCGAAAAACGGCCATTATCTGAGCTGCTAGAGAACATTTACGAAAACGATTGCGAAAAAATTGTGAGAATGCTGTACCCAGAGGTTGATAAGCAACTTTCATGGCTGCTACAATACGCGCCGTCAAGATTGACCGGTACGGGATCGTGTGTTTTTGCCGAATTTATTCACGAAAACGATGCACAACAGGTACTCGAGCAGCTCCCTGACACTGTCTCGGCCTTTGTAGCGAAAGGGAATAACGTTTCGCCACTCTACCAGACACTGGCTAACTACCGTTTAGCCCACAATCTATTTATTTAAATACTGGACGCAACCCCGAGGTTTCCACCGTGCCTGATATGAAGCTATTTGCTGGTAACGCTACACCTGTACTAGCCCAACGCATTGCTGATCGTCTATACATCTCTCTTGGTGACGCTACTGTTTCTCGTTTTTCTGATGGCGAAGTCGCTGTTCAAATCAACGAAAACGTACGTGGTAGTGATGTATTCATCATCCAATCTACCTGTGCACCAACCAACGACAACTTAATGGAACTTGTCGTTATGATTGATGCGATGCGCCGCGCTTCTGCTGGCCGTATTACAGCAGTTATCCCTTACTTTGGTTACGCTCGCCAAGACCGTCGTGTACGTTCTTCACGTGTGCCTATCACTGCAAAAGTTGTGGCTGACTTCCTTTCTAACGTTGGTGTTGACCGCGTTCTTACGATCGACCTACACGCTGAGCAAATCCAAGGCTTCTTCGATGTACCTGTAGATAACATCTTCGGTACACCGGTATTGCTTGAAGATATGCAAACTCGTGGTCTAGATAACCCAGTTGTGGTATCTCCAGACCTAGGCGGTGTGGTACGTGCTCGCGCAACGGCTAAAGCACTTGGCGATATCGATATCGCTATCGTTGATAAGCGTCGTCCACGTGCAAACGTATCAGAAGTAATGAACCTAATCGGTGATGTTGAAGGTCGCGACTGTGTGATCGTTGATGACATGATCGACACTGGTGGTACGCTATGTAAAGCAGCAGAAGCTTTGAAAGAGCGCGGTGCTAAGCGTGTATTCGCTTACGCAACTCACGCTGTTTTCTCTGGCAACGCCGCTGAAAACATCAAGAACTCTGTTCTAGACCAAGTGATCGTCACTGACTCAATCACACTGTCTAAAGAGATGGAAGCAACAGGCAAAGTAACCACTCTAAGCCTTTCTCGCATGCTTGCTGAAGCGATTCGTCGTATTAGCAACGAAGAGTCAATCTCTGCAATGTTTAACTAATCTTTTTTAAGATTAATACGAATTTGAAAACACCCCTTTAAGGGGTGTTTTTTTATGGCTATTCCCAAAGCCAATAACGTTGATTCAACTTTTGGGATAGTCAGCCACTTTTTGCGCAACGTATTGACACCTCGCCCCAGTTGGGATTTGTGTGCTATCATACTGCGCTTTTTGATATTCCAGAGAGATCCCAACCTTGACTCAACAGATCAAACTTCTTGTCGGACTGGCTAACCCTGGCCCTGAATACGCTAAGACTCGCCATAATGCGGGCGCTTGGGTAGTGGAAGAGTTAGCTCGCGTTCATAACGTCACGCTAAAGAATGAGCCAAAGTTCTTTGGTCTAACTGGACGCATCATGGTAAATGGTGAAGATCTTCGTCTTTTGATCCCCACCACTTTTATGAACTTGTCTGGTAAAGCCATTGCGCCACTAGCGAAGTTCTACCAAATTAAACCAGAAGAGATCATGGTCGCTCACGACGAGCTAGACTTACCTCCTGGTGTGGCTAAATTTAAAAAAGGCGGTGGTCACGGTGGTCATAATGGCCTGCGTGATACCATCAGCAAATTAGCCAACAATAAAGATTTTTATCGTCTACGGATCGGCATTGGCCATCCTGGACACAAAGATAAAGTGGCAGGTTATGTGTTAGGTAAAGCTCCCGCTAAAGAGCAAGAGCTCCTTGATGCAGCAGCAGACGAGTCTGTTCGTTGCCTCGACATCTTATTGAAAGATGGCCTAAGCAAAGCACAAAATCGCTTACACACGTTCAAAGCTGAATAAGGTTACAATCATGGGTTTTAAATGCGGCATCGTTGGTCTACCAAACGTTGGTAAATCAACTCTGTTCAATGCACTAACGAAAGCGGGTATCGAAGCAGCAAACTTCCCGTTCTGTACAATCGAGCCAAACACAGGTGTGGTACCAGTACCAGATCTACGTCTTGATGCGTTATCTAAAATTGTGAACCCACAGCGCGTACTGCCGACGACAATGGAATTCGTAGACATCGCAGGCCTAGTTGCGGGTGCATCAAAAGGTGAAGGCCTAGGAAACAAATTCCTAGCAAACATCCGTGAAACGGATGCGATTGGCCACGTTGTTCGTTGTTTTGAAAACGAAAACATTATCCACGTTGCAGGTAAAGTCTCTCCGATCGAAGATATCGAAGTGATCAACCTTGAACTTGCTCTAGCTGACCTTGATTCTTGTGAACGCGCGATTCAGCGTAACGCGAAGAAAGCAAAAGGCGGCGACAAAGACGCTAAGTTCGAAATCACTGTACTAGAAAAACTGCTACCAGTATTAACTGAAGGTGGTATGGCACGTACTGTTGAGCTTTCTAAAGAAGAGTTGTTGGCGGTTGATTACCTAAACTTCCTAACGCTAAAGCCAACCATGTACATTGCTAACGTGAATGAAGATGGTTTCGAAAACAACCCTTACCTAGACGCTGTATGCGAATACGCAGCTAAAGAGAACAACGTTGTTGTTGCTGTTTGTGCGGCGATTGAGTCAGAAATGGCTGAACTAGAAGACGAGGAGCGTGAAGAGTTCCTTGCTGACATGGGTATTGAAGAACCAGGTCTAAACCGCGTTATCCGCGCAGGTTACGAACTGCTTGAACTACACACTTACTTCACCGCTGGCGTAAAAGAAGTTCGTGCATGGACTATCCCTGTTGGCGCAACAGCACCAAAAGCAGCGGGTAAGATCCACACTGACTTCGAAAAAGGCTTTATCCGTGCTGAAGTCGTTGGTTACGACGACTTTATTCAATTCAACGGTGAAAGCGGCGCAAAAGACGCAGGTAAATGGCGTCTTGAAGGTAAAGAATACATCGTAAAAGATGGCGATGTGGTTCACTTCCGTTTTAACGTTTAATCATTTGCGCGTTTTTTGCCCAAGTTATTGACTTTAAAAGCCAGCACGATTGCTGGCTTTTTTTATATCCCGATCAAAGCCGCCTTTTAATTTCAATAGCTGCCGTCAATTTTTTACCAGTTTTAGATCATTAACGCGCCTCTTTGTTTAAAAAGGAACCGAACGATTCATTTATCCAAATTTCTTCGAAAAAACTGTTGACGGTTCTCGCTCAGATACGCATAATGCGCCCCGTTCCCAACGAGACAGCAACGAATCGAAAGGAGCGGAAAACATGGTAATGGCTACTTAGCTCAGCTGGTTAGAGCACATCACTCATAATGATGGGGTCACAGGTTCAAATCCCGTAGTAGCCACCATTCCTAATTGTTTTCGACTTTAAGTTTAAAGCAATCAGGAATAGATGCGGTCGTGGCGGAATTGGTAGACGCACCAGATTTAGGTTCTGGCGCCGTAAGGTGTGAGAGTTCAAGTCTCTCCGACCGCACCATTGTTTAAATAACTTCGTAGAAGTTATTGCTGTAGGTCTATCGCCAAGCGGTAAGGCACCGGCTTTTGATGCCGGCATTCCCTGGTTCGAATCCAGGTAGACCTGCCACTATTTAAGTGGAAACCTTTTGATAAAAAGGGTTGTCACCGAGAGAGAGAATAGTTTATATTGTTTCGCTCGAAAACAAGGCTACTTAGCTCAGCTGGTTAGAGCACATCACTCATAATGATGGGGTCACAGGTTCAAATCCCGTAGTAGCCACCATATTCAAACTGTTAGTTTAACCAATCAACTATCAGTTATGTAGACTCAAGATGCGGTCGTGGCGGAATTGGTAGACGCACCAGATTTAGGTTCTGGCGCCGCAAGGTGTGAGAGTTCAAGTCTCTCCGACCGCACCATCTTGACATAATCTACAAACGAATCACGCGGTCGTGGCGGAATTGGTAGACGCACCAGATTTAGGTTCTGGCGCCGCAAGGTGTGAGAGTTCAAGTCTCTCCGACCGCACCATG
>NZ_AFWD01000103.1:0-268 GCF_000222565.1 Vibrio sp. N418 | reverse complement strand
GCTGACTACCGACGTGAAAGCGAAAATTTTGACCCGACCAGCGTAGTGATGCCAGCAGGTGCACTCGGCGAGCTCTCCATCGATGCGGATGGTAACTGGGTGTATAACGTTGAGAACGCCAACGTGCAATATCTGGCTCAAGATGAAACTAAGGTCGAAACCTTCACTGTCGCCTCAGTGGATGGCACCACCCACGATATTGTGATCACCATTACTGGGGTCAACGACAGCGCCGTGATTTCGGGCGATGCAATTGGCGTAGTGACGG